>CAZTLA010000001.1:0-60871 GCA_964614365.1 uncultured Syntrophales bacterium
TGATCGCCGACGAGCAGCGTGGGTTTCATGGAGCCGGAAGGTATTTTGAAGGCCTGAATGACGAAGGCTCTGATGAAAAAGGCAATCACAATTGCGATTGCGATCGCTTCAGCGTACTCCCGGATTTTTGATTTTGGTTGAGTCATAGTTGATCCTTTAGGAATATATAGTTAAAAGCGTGGCGATTACCATTGCCAGGGCGGAAAATCCCTTCACGAAGACACTCGCCATGCCCATGAAAACAGACCGGGAACTTGCCCTGAACGCCGGTTTCAGCCTGTTTTGCCGCAGTATTTCCACTGCCAGGACACCGCAGAAACCTCCCAGGAAGACCCCGCTTATCGTTCCCAGGCCGAAGAGAACCGGCGTCAACAGTATTCCTCCCAGCAAGGCGCCTGCGGCGGCGGCATACAGGTTATTCTTCGACGGGATGAACCGTGCGGCCCCGGCCATTCCCAGCGCAAAGTCGAGAGCCTCCGCGAGGAGGGTGATAACGAACATGATGAATATGAGCTTGATGCCGATACGGTAAAAGCCCGTGATGAAGGCATACAGAAGCACATCGAGGAAAATAACGATCGTTCCCGGCAGCCCGAAGATGGTGGAAAAAATGCCGGTAAACAGTACGAGGATAAAAACGGTCAATCCTGCAACTTCGAGCGGGGACAATGCATTACTTCCTCTTGATTTTTGAAGGCTTGTAATTTTCCCAGGCCAGCACAATGGGGCTTGCGATGAATACGGATGAATAGGCGCCCACAACCACACCCACGAGCATCGCAAAGGCAAAACCATGGAGAACCTCGCCGCCGAGAAAGAACAGCACCAGGACAACAATGAATACGGTCAACGCGGTCAGGATGGTCCTGCTCAGCGTCTGGTTGATGCTTTCATTAATGACCTCTCCCAGCGACTTCCGAATGTTCTTTCTGGCCGTTTCGCGGATGCGGTCGAAAACGACGATCGTGTCGTTGATGGAATAGCCGATAATCGTGAGCAGCGCGGCGACGATCGTCAGGTCGAATTCCTTATTAAATAAAGAAAGCGCTCCTACGGTAATGATCGTATCGTGGATCAGGGCAAGGATACCGGCGACGGCGTAGCGGAACTCGAACCGCCAGGTAATATAAATCAGCATTCCGATCCAGGAAAAGATAATGGCGGAGAGCGCCTTGTTGGTAAGGTCCTTCCCGACTTTTGGTCCGACAAATTCCACTTTTCTGATTTCAAAGGCGCCTTTCCCGAAGGCCGTATTCAGCGCATTTTCAACTTCCCTGGAGAGGTCCTTCAGGTTAATTGTGGAACCTGACGCCCTGATAACAACCTCTTTATTGCCGAGCTCTTGAATAATGCTGTTTTCCAGGTGGATGGGCTTGAGCGCATGCCTGATGAGATCAACGGGCATTTCCTTCTGATATTTGATCTGCACCACGGCGCCGCCGACAAATTCTATTCCCAGGTTGAGGCCGCCATGGAGGACAACCGATACGAGGCTGAAAAGGATCATGGCGATAGAACAGGAAAAAACAATTTTCATCATGCCGACAAAATTGATGTCTGTATTCGGTTTGATTAATTCCATTCAGGTCTCCCTCAGTAAAGATTTCGGCGCCATGCCGTCCGCAGGGCGCCGGGGCAACGGTTCATTATACGCTGACGCGTTGGATTCTCTTGTGCCAGATAAAATAATCGAAAATTATTCTGGTCACAAAGATTGCCGTGAACATGCTGACGACAATGCCGACCGTGAGCGTGACGGCAAAACCCTTGATCGGGCCCGTCCCGAACTGAAAGAGGAACAGGGCGGCAATCAGGGTCGTCACGTTGGAGTCAACAATCGTAATAAAGGCCTTGTCATATCCGCCATCTATGGCCGCACGCGGCGTTTTCCCGCCCCGCAGTTCTTCTCTGATTCGTTCAAATATCAGAACATTTGCGTCCACGGCCATGCCGATCGTAAGCACGATTCCGGCAATGCCGGGCAGGGTCAGGGTGGCGTGAAAAGCCGCCAGCACGCCCAGGAGTATTACCAGATTTAACATCAGGGCAAAATTGGCGATGATGCCGGAGAGCTTATAATACACCAGCATGAAGACGACAACCAAAAGCCCCCCGATAACGGTTGACCAGATGCCCATGCGAATGGAGTCAAGTCCCAGAGACGGTCCAACCGTTCTCTCCTCGATGATGTGCACCGGCGCGGGAAGCGCGCCCGCCCGAAGGACGATGGCCAGGTCTTTGGCTTCATCCATCGTAAAGGAACCGGATATCTGGGCCTGGCCGCCGGAGATTTTCTCCTGTATAACGGGCGCCGAATGGACCATTCCATCCAGGACGATGGCCATGCGTTTTTTCACGTTTTCGCCCGTTATTCGCTCGAAATCACTGGCCCCGTGGGCATTGAATTTCAGCGCGACGTACGGTTCGCTGAAGCGGTCGCCGATTTTAACCTGGGCGCTTTCCAGTGATTCCCCCGTAAGAAGGGTTTTGTTCTTAAGCAGGTAAGCGGCACTGCCGCGCCTTCCCGATTCCCGGTCGGCGCTGCTGGATCCCTGCGCCAGGGCACTGCCATCCGGAACATTGCCTTTGAGAGCGTCCTCCACGCTGTGTTCTTCATCCAACATCTTGAATTCCAGAAGCGCCGTCTTGCCGATCAGATTCTTTGCCCGCTCCGTGTCCTTGATGCCGGGGAGCTGAATAATGATGCGGTCCTCGCCTTCGGGGACGATTTCCGGTTCCGCGATGCCGAACTGGTCCACTCGGTTGCGGATTGTTTCCAGGCTCTGTTCCACCGCGAGCTTCATTATTTCACGGGCCCGTTTTTCCTTTATTTTGAGAATCACCGTTTCCCGAGCCTCAAGGGTTTGCGAAGATGCGATTTCCAGGTCCGGGTACTGGTCCCGGAGGATTTTTTCAAACCCGCTTTTTGCGGCGCTTTCGGGAAACTCAAGAGCTATGGTCTTGGCGTCGCTCCGTTCCGGGCGCCGGAAGCGAACCTTTTCCTTCATCAGGGTTTCCTTCAGGTCGTTGGACATCCTTTCCAGCGTGCTTTCCACGGCTTTTTCCGCCTGCACTTCCAGGACAAGATGCATCCCTCCTTGCAGATCGAGACCCAGGCGGATTTTATCCTTGGGGAGATATTTCTCCCACAGGACAGGAAGATTATCCGTGAGGGACGGCAGCAGGAAGAACAAACCCGCCAGAGAGGCGATCAGTGCCACGGTCGCCCTGATTTTGATGCCTTTAAACATGGATGACCTCGCTATTCTTTTCCTGCTTTTTGAAGGACGGTGACGATGAAATTCCTCGCCACCTTAACCCGCACCTTTTCTGCGATTTCGAGGGTGACGACCGTGTCGGTAAGCCCCGTGATCTTTCCCTGGATGCCGCCCGAGGTAATCACCGTGTCACCGTACGTAAGGTTGGCGATCATATCCTTTACCTCTTTCTGTTTCTTTTGCTGCGGTCTGATCAGGAGAAAATAGAATATGGCAAAAAGAACGGCCATCATGATCAGGAAGCTAACGTCCACTCCGCCGGGCCCGGTTCCGCCCCCCGGGGGGGCGCCCAGTGCATATGCTGAATTTATCAATTTTGTGTCCTCCTTATAGTTATGTGCGATGGTGCTGTGTTATGAATGAATGTCCTACCCTGATTCCGTGCAGCTTCTCAGGAAACGGCGTCTAAACTCCGCATATCGTCCTTCGTCTATCGCCGCCCGTATCTGTTCCATGAGACGCATGTAATACCGGATGTTGTGAATCGTGTTGAGCGTCATACCCAGTATTTCCCCGGCCATGTACAGGTGCCGCAGGTACGCCCGGGAATAGTTTCTGCACGTGTAGCAATCGCAGGTATCGTCGGGCGGTGAGGCATCATCCCTGTAACGGGCGTGTTTTATAACAA
The DNA here is from genome assembly GCA_964614365.1 of uncultured Syntrophales bacterium. Taxonomy (GTDB): domain Bacteria; phylum Desulfobacterota; class Syntrophia; order Syntrophales; family JACQWR01; genus JACQWR01. Next base: position 3,907 of record CAZTLA010000001.1, read on the forward strand.
TCTTTTCCTGATTTGTAAACAATAATCCGTGCCTCGCCGACCGGGTGGGTATAACGCAGTCAAACATATCTATGCCGTGGTAAACACACTCAATAATATCTGCCGGCATTCCCACGCCCATGAGGTAACGAGGTTTTTGATCGGGCAGGAGCGGGGCTGTGCCGGCGGTAATATCCAGCATCAGGTTTCTGGGTTCTCCCACGCTCACGCCGCCGATGGCATAGCCGTCGAAACCGATCCCGCATAGTTCTTCCACTGCGCGTTTCCTGAGTTCGGGATACATCCCCCCTTGGATGATTCCAAAAAGGGCCTGGTCGGTCTGAGTCTTTGCCCTGCTGCACCGTGTCGCCCACTGGAGTGTCAGGGAAAGGGATTGCTCTGCCTCGACAAAGGTGGCCGGGTAGGGCGTGCACTCGTCGAGGGCCATCATGATGTCCGACCCGAGAGCCTCCTGGATGCCGACGGCCAGTGCGGGGCTGATAACGTGCCGGGAACCGTCGATATGGGATTGAAAGGCGACCCCCTCTGGGTTGATTTTTCTTAAGGCCGAGAGGCTGAATATCTGATAACCGCCGCTGTCCGTGAGAACCGGGCCCTTCCAGTTCATGAACTTCTGTATTCCGCCCAGTTCTTTGATGATGTCGTGGCCGGGTCTCAGGTACAGATGATACGTATTGGCGAGAACCATTTCCGTACCCAGTTCCTGCAATGTTTCCGGGGTAACGGATTTTATGGTTGCCTGTGTTCCCACGGGCATGAAGACGGGGGTGTTCACCGGGCCGCGGGACGTGACGATTATGCCGCGCCGCGCCTCCGATGTCCTGTCCTTTCCGACTAATTTAAATTCCATAGGATTCCTATAAGATGAGGGTGCAGTCGCCATAGCTATAGAACCGAAAACGGTTTTCCACCGCATACCCGTACGCCTTCCGGATCAGTTCTTTCCCGGCGAAGGCGCATACCAGGAGATACAGGGTTGATCTGGGCAGATGGAAATTGGTCAGGAGGACATCGATGCGCCTGAAGCGGTACCCCGGATAGATGTAAAGGCCGGTCGATCCCGATACCGGTGCGACCATGCCTTTTTCATCCGTCACCGATTCGATAACCCGCGTGGAGGTGCTCCCCACGGCGATAACCCGTTGCGCCCCATTGATCATGTCCGCGGTTTCCTGTGGTATCTCGAAGAACTCTTCTTCCATCACGTGTTCTCCCACGGCGTCTGTTGCTATGGGCAGGAAGGTGCCATAGCCGACGTGAAGCGTAACCGGGGCAATGCCGATCCCCTGTTCCCGCAGGGCGGCAAGCACCCGCGGGGAGAAATGCAGGCCGGCGGTGGGTGCGGCTACGGAGCCGGGTGCGCGGGCATAAATCGTCTGATACCGCTCCAGGTCGCCGTCAGATTTCCCCTCTTCTTTTTTCCTCTTTATGTAGGGGGGGAGAGGCGCTCTTCCCTGCCTTGTCAGGAATTGCTCAAACGATGTATCGGTGGCGAAGGAAAGAAGCCATTTTTTCCCGGGAAGCTTCTCCAAAACCGTCGCTTCGCCGTTCGATCCGAATCGTATCCGTGCGCCCGCGCGAATCCTTTTAGCGGGCTTGAGCAGCGCTTCCCATACTTCCGGTGCGGATTGACTGCCGCATCGGCGGGAGAGGAGCAGTATTTCGATGATTCCCCCTGTTTCTTTTTCCCCCACCAGGCGCGCCGGGATAACTTTGGAATCATTGATAACCAGCACGTCGCCTTTTTTGAGGAAACCGGGCAGCTCATAAAATAATGATTCACGAAGGGCGCCCGTTGTTCTGTCCAGAATCAGCATGCGCGAACGGTCCCTGTCTCCGCAGGGTTCCTGGGCAATCAGCTCCTCGGGGATGTGGTAATCGAACTCTGCTAATTTCATTATTGCACGAAAACCAAAGCCCTTCCTTCCAACCTTCCGGAGGCGGCACATAATCAGAAACAGCAGCCGAAGTCAATAGATAATAGGTATTTTCTGGAAAGGTCGCTGCTGTCGCGGATTCCTCGTCCAGACCGACTTCACGACGATGCTTCTGTCGCAATCCCTTCTTAATTCCCGTGCCGGAAAAGTTCTGCAGAGCGATGAGCAGCGTTTCGGGCGACTGGATGTCGAGATGGTTGGTCGGCTCGTCGAGGATGAGCAGGTTGATCGGCTGCACCAGCATCGTCGCCAGCGCCACCCTGCTCTTTTCCCCGCCCGACAGGTTGTCGATCCGTTTGTAGATATCGTCCCCCCTGAAACAGAAAGGCGGCACAGAGGTTGCGCAGGGTGCCGAGATGCGCCTCCGGCATCGCATCCTGCACGGTGTCGAGCACGGTCTCCCGGGGATCGAGGATATCCAGGGCATGCTGGCTGAAATAGCCGGGATAGACGTTGGCCCCCAGGCCTAGGCTGCCGGTTGTCGGCTCCGCCCGGCCTGCCAGCACCTTCAGGAAAGTCGATTTGCCGGCGCCGTTGACACCGACCACGGCGATCTTCTCCCCGCGCCGGATCGTCCCGGTGATCCCGCCGAAGACCGATTTCGCGCCCCCGTCGGGACGGGGCCAGACCTTGCCCAGGCCGTCGAGCCTGATTACATCATCACCGCTGCGCGGCGGTTCGGCAAACTCGAACCGGATGGACCGCTGCTCTGAAGGGATCTCGATCCGCTCAATCTTGGCGATCTTCTTGACCCGCGACTGCACCTGGGAGGCATGGGATGCCCGCGCCGCGAAGCGGGCGATGAACTCCTCTTCCTTGGCGAGCATCTCCTGCTGGCGGCGGTGGCCGGCCAGAAGCTGCTCGCACCGGATTTCCCGTTCCCGGAGGTAGAAGTCGTAGTTGCCGCTGTAGACGGTGATCGTGCGGTTCGCCACCTCGACGATGCGGTTCACCACGCGGTTCATGAATTCGCGGTCATGGCTGGTCATCAGAAGCGCGCCCTTGAACGAGCCTGCGAGCCATTCTTCGAGCCAGATGATCGATTCCACGTCCAAATGGTTGGTTGGTTCATCGAGGAGGAGCACATCGGGCGAGATCGACAGGATCTTGGCCAGGGCAATGCGCATCTTCCAGCCTCCGCTGAAGGCTTCCACGGGGTGGTGATACTCATCGGACCCGATGCCCAGGCCCGTCAGGATGGTCTGCGCGCGGCTCTCCAGATCGTAGCCGCCGCGATGTTCGAATTCTGCCCGGATCGCGCCGTAGCGCGTGAGCAGATTCGCCAGATCCTCATCGGGGAGCGGCTCGCACATGGCCGCTTCCATTTCTTGAATCTGCCGGCCGGGCTCCATGACGGACTCGGAGGCGGACATGACCTCCGCGAGCGCCGAGCGGCCGGACATGGCGCCCACGTCCTGGGAAAAATAGCCGCACACGATATTGCGCGCCTTCGTGATCTCTCCGGCATCGAACTCCTCCTCGCCCACGATCAGACGGAAGATGCTTGTTTTGCCCGCGCCGTTGGGCCCAACCAGGCCGCTGCGGCTGCCGGGCAGGATCTGGAAACTGGCATCCCGAAACAGGACTTGCGGACCGTACTGTTTGCTGATGCCGCTGAAATGAATCATAGCGAGTGAACCCCTTATTGAAGGGGCGGAGAGCTACCATATCCGGGATAAGGCTGCAAGAATAATTGAAGACAGCGAGTTCATCTTTACTTGCGATTTGGAATAAACAATGATAGGAAAGCCGTGACTTCCAAGATGCGCAGTACGCAAGACAACTGCTCTTTCCTCCAACGGAGAAGTCGTTTCATGAGCAACCTTTTTCATATGTTCCCTGTTCAGATGACGTAACCGGGAAACTCAGATGACTCGTTAACACAGCTTCAATCGATCAGATCCGCCGGGGCATGTCTTTACCGCGAAGATGCCAGAGAATGATTTACCCGTTCACCGGCGGCGCATCGATCATCATACCGTGAACAAAAGAAGGGAGGTGCGCGAGAAGCAAGGTGCTTGGGTGGTTTTATTAACCTCATTACACTGATCAAAGCAACGGAGGGGTTGAATATGAAAAAAAGCATTATTTTATTATGTTCCTTATTCATGCTGTTTGCGTTCACGGCGGATACTGCCGCCGCGGCCTATCCGACAAAACCGGTAGTCCTCATAACCCACTCCAGTCCCGGCGCAGGGGGAGATATATTTCTGCGCAACCTGACGAAGCATCTGGAACCGTACCTGGGAGGAGCTTCGCTGGTGGTGGAAAACAAGGCGGGCGGCGGCGGGGCGATAGCGCTGAACGCCGTCGTTACTGCCAGACCGGATGGCTATACCCTCCTGGGAGTTACCCCTACCTATCTGCAGACCCCGCTTCTGGGCAAGACCGCTCGGAATTACCGGGACACGACGGCCGTAGCCCGTGTCTTTATTGATCCCATGATTCTCTATGTGAAATACGACAGCCCTTTCAAAAGTGCAAAAGAGATTATCGAAAACGCCAGGAAAAATCCCGGCAAGCAGCGCTGGGGAGGGGCCACACCGGGTTCCGTTGAGCACATGATCGGTCATCAGATACAGAAGGTCGCCAAGATAGAAGTAGTTCCGGTGACCTTCGAGGGGGGAGGAGACCTGTTAATAGCCGTCCTCGGCGGTCATGTGGATCTGGGAATCGGAGAGCCGGGGGAAGTGATGGGGCAGGTTGAAGCCAAGAAGCTGAGGATCCTGGCCAGCTTCACGGAAAAAAGGCTGACGCTGCTTCCCGACGTGCCGACCATGAAAGAGATCGGCAACAACGTGGTGGTGGAAAAGTTTCGCGGCATTGTGGGCCCCAAGGGACTCCCCGCCGAGGTGCTGACCTGGTGGGAGGGTAAAATCCAACAGGTGCTCAAAGACGCCAAGTACAAGAGTTACTACGAGTCCGTCAATCTGCTTCCGGCCTTTCTGGGGAGCAAGGATTATACGGCCAACGTTGAGAAGGAAAACGTGCGCTTGGCGGAGTATTTGAAGGAAATAGGGTTGTTGAAAGAGTATCAGGAGAAAAAATAACCTGTTGCCGTCAGGCCCGGCGGGGAAGGCGAAGGACTTCTTCCCCGCCCGCCAAATCAAGGAGAAAGATGATGAACTGGAGCAATATCATTATCGGGATCATTCTTCTCGTCTCTTCCACCTTTTATTATTTCTCGGCGGCGGAATTTCCCCCGCCCACCAAAACGGAGAATCTGGGCCCTGCCTTCTTCCCCACGCTCCTGGCGGCAACACTTGCCTTTCTTGCCCTTCTGCTGATACTGAGCAGCTTTCTTTCCCGCAGCTCCTCCGAGAAAGAACAAAATGAGGCGGCGGTTGACGGCGCCGAACGCCTGGAAGAAGACTCCTTCAGCGCAGAGAACATTTCTCCTACGTTCCTTTTCGGCACCATATGCCTGTCTTTTCTTTACGTCGGCCTGCTTCCTGTCCTGGGGTACCTCATCAGCACCCCGCTTTTTCTCATCATCCTCATCAGGCTGTTAGGGTATGAAAAGTGGATCAATACGATCAGCGCCTCCATCGGCTTGTCGGCAACATTATATATCCTGTTTGCCGTCATCCTTGGCGTTAATCTGCCGGCGGGCATCTTTTTCAGTTAGGTATCAGTTAGGCAAAGGAGGATACGATGCTGAATAATTTCCTGTTGGGCGCCTCCATCGCCTTCGCTCCCATGAGTTTGCTGTTCATCCTTTTTGGCGTCTTGTGGGGTATATTAGGCGGAGCGCTTCCTGGAATTACCGGTTCCATCGCCATGGCCCTTCTTCTTCCCCTGACCTTCAGCATGGCGCCATCCATCGCCCTGATGATGCTGGCAGGCGTTTATATCGGCGCCATGTACGGCAGTTCCATTACGGCGATCCTGATCAGGACGCCCGGCGCGCCCGCCTCGGCGGTCACCGTTCTTGACGGCTACGAACTCCACAAGCAGGGGAAAAGCGGCGTCGCCTTGGGAATATCCCTCTATACCGGCACGATCGGCGGATTGATCAGCGTGGCAGTCCTGATTCTCATGTCCGTGCCGCTGGCCAATTTTGCCCTTGCCTTCGGGCCGCCCGAGTATTTCGGGATGACCGTTTTCGGCCTCGCCATTATCTCCAGCCTGGCGGGGAAAAGCATGGTAAAGGGGTTAATTTCCGGCATTGTGGGACTGATCCTGGCCACCGTGGGCATGGATCCCTTTTCCGGAATACCCCGCTTTACCTACGGCTCGGAAGAGCTTCTGGGCGGCATCGATCTGATTGCGGCCATGATCGGTCTCTTCGCCGTTTCCGAGGTCTTCGTGCAGGCCGCGGAAAAAGGCTCCTGGGCCAAGGTTGACGAGGGTTTTGCTGCCCGGCTTCCCACCTGGGCGGAACTGAAATCCACAACGCGCGCCACGACGCTGGGCACGATCATCGGCACCATCGTAGGGATCATGCCGGGCGCGGGCGGAACGATCGGGGCCTTTATTGCCTATAATGAAGGAAAACGCTGGTCAAAGACGCCGGAGCAGTTCGGCAAGGGTTCCCTGGAAGGCGTGGCCGCTCCCGAATCGGCCAATAACGCCGTAACGGGCGGCGCCATGGTGCCCCTTCTGGCCTTCGGCATCCCCGGCTCCAATGCGGCGGCGATCATGCTGGGCGCGCTGATGCTTCAGGGATTGCGCCCCGGCCCGCTGCTGTTTCAAAACAATCCGGACATAGTCTACAGCCTCTTTGTGGGAATGATCATCGGCAATATCTTCATGCTCATTACCGGCTACATCTTCATCAAGCCCTGCATCAAGATCGTCAATATCGCCAAGCCGATCCTGATGGCCTCCATCATGGCCCTGGTTACGGTGGGCTGCTACGCGATTAACAACAACATCAACGACGTATGGGTCGCCCTTATCATGGGAGTGTTCGGCTATCTCATGAGAAAATATGATTTTTCGCCATCCGCTATGGTTCTGGCCATGATCCTGGGCTTTATGGTCGAAACCTCGCTCAGGCGTTCCCTCGTTATCTCTTACGGGAGCATCTCTTGTTTTTATACCCGGCCCATCGCCCTGTTTTTGATTATTCTGGCCCTTGTCACTCTTGTTTTCCCCATAATCAGGGCGATTCGCGACGACAGGAAGGGAAAAAACGCCTGACGGCTTGACAAAGGAGACAAGACCATGATGATTACCATGCAGATGGCGCGCACCGCACGCATGATGCTGGAAAATGTGGTGGCCCTGAAGAAGGGAGAGCAAGTCTTAATCCTGACCGATACGGAACGTCCGGGCAGCATTACGGAAGTCCTGGCAGTGATGGCGCATGCCCTCGGAGGAGAGGTGGTCGTGATGAACATGACGCCACGGGAGATGGGCGGCGTGGAGCCGCCCCCGGTTGCCGCTGCAGCCATGGCGGCGGCCCAGGTGATTATCAACCAGACATCCCATTCCCTCACCCACACGAATGCCCAGCGGGCGGCAATCAAGGCCGGCGCGCGGGTCTGCAATATCCGGGAATTTGACGAACAGATGATGATCGTAGGCGGAGTTACGGCGGATTATCGGGAGGTGAAGGCGCTTACAGAAAAACTTGCCGCCCTGCTCACGGCAGCGGAACGGGTAAGGATCACGACGCCGGAAGGCACGGATATTTCCTTCAGCATCAAAGGGCGTCCCTGTTATGTCCTGGCCGGATTTGCCACAGCGCCCGGAGAATTCTCCGGACTCCCCGACGGCGAAGCGGCAATGGCGCCGGTGGAGGGGACGAGCGAAGGGGTGATCCGCAACCCCTATCTGGTCGAAAAGGTGGGCGGCATTAAAGAACCCCTGGAAATCAGGATTAGGGGGGGGAAAGTCGCCGAGATCACAGGGGGCGCGGAGGCGCAGAGATTGAGGGATATCCTGGAGACGCGGGAAGAGGCGGCACGCAATATCGCCGCCGAATTCGCCTTCGGCACCAACCCGAAGTGCCTGCTCATCCCCAAATCGCGGGAGGTAAAAAAGAAACTGGGCACCTGCCATGTTGCCATGGGCGACAACCTGAGCCTGGGCGGTAGGGTTGATGCTTCCCTGCATCTCGACATTGTCATGCTGCGCCCCACGGTGCTGGTGGATGACCGCCCGGTGCTGCAGGAAGGAGAACTCACCCTGCAGCGGGAATGAGGGGGAACACCATGAAAGGAGTGGCAATGGAGGAAAGCGTCGGCTTAACGCGGGAGGTAGCTTCTTTCATCGTAGAAACGGGCTACGATGATCTGCCCGACGAGGCGCTGCGCATTGCCGGGCGCTGTCTTATCGACGGCGCCGGCGTCATGCTCAGCGGTTCCACCGATGAGGCAAGCATGATCCTGCGCAGGTATCTGGAGGGCATCGGGGGGAAGGAAGAAGCGGCGGTTCTGGGCACAACACTCCGTCTATCTGCTCCCGCTGCGGCTCTGGCCAACGGGACCAGCGGCCACGCCCAGGATTTCGACGACACCCAGCTTTCGCACTCCCCCGACCGCATCTCCGGTCTCCTTACCCACCCGACGACGCCGGTGCTGGCGGCGGCCTTTGCCGCGGGCGAAGAAGGAGGAATCAGCGGCAGAGAGTTTCTGACCGCCTTCGTGCTGGGTTGCGAAGTGGAATGCAAGATCGCCGAGGCGATCAATCCGCTCCACTACAAGAAAGGGTACCATACCACGGGCACCATCGGCGCCTTCGGGGCGGCGACGGCGACGGGGAAGATACTCGGACTTTCCCGGGAAGAGATGCGCTTTGCGCTCGGCATTGTCGCCAGCATGAGCGCGGGCATCCGCGCAAACTTCGGCACCATGACCAAGCCGCTGCACGCGGGACGCGCGGCGGAAAACGGCATGACGGCGGCCCGGCTTGCCCGCCTGGGCTTTACCTCCGACCCCAACGTCCTGGAGAATCCCTGGGGTTACTTCAAGATTCTGGGCGACGGCTTCGAGATGGAGAAGATCGCGGGGAAACTGGGCAGGCCCTATACCCTCGTTGACCCGGGCGTGTCCATCAAGCCCTACCCCAGCGGCGTGTTGTCCCACCCTTCCATGAACGCCCTCGCGGATCTGGTCAGTGAGCATGAGCTCACCCGCCGGAACGTGGAGCATATCAACCTCTACGCCGGTTCCAACATCCTGAATCCCCTGCGCTACGCCATGCCGCAAACCGGACTGGAGGGGAAATTCAGTCTGCCTTTCTGTCTCACCAGCATCCTCCTCGCCCGAAAGGCGGGCATCAAGGAGTTCAGCGACGAATTCGTGCGGAGCCCTGAGGTGCAGGAGATGATGAAACACATAACGACCGTCTTCGATCCGGAGATAGAAGCCCGCGGTCATGCCAAAATCCTGAGCCGCGTGGAGGTGCGTCTGAAGGACGGGCGGGTATTGCGGAAGGATTCCAGCCCCTACAAGGGGGGCCCGGAGAATCCCCTGACCGAGGCTGAGCTGGACGAGAAATTCCTGACCTGTGCCGGCCTTGCCCTGCCCCAGCGGAAGATCGAACAATCGCTCGAATTGCTGAAGCGGATGCAGGAACTCACTGACGTGCGGGAGCTGATTGCGGCATTGATCCCTGACGGAGGAAGAACAAGAATATATGGAAACAGGGTTAAAAAATAAGGTTGCCCTGGTGAGCGGGGGCGGCAGCGGCATCGGCGAGGCCGTGGCCAGGGAACTGGCGGCGGAGGGAGCGCGGGTCGTTATCTTCTCGCGCAACGAAGAGGAGTTGCAACGTGCCGCCGCCGGGATCGAGGCAGCCGCGGGCAGCAGCGTTCACTGGGCAAAGGCGGATGTAACGTGCGAAACGGATATTCAAAACCTGGTACAAGCAACAACCGCAGATTTCGGCGCCGTCGATCTCCTGGTGAACGCCGCGGGCAGCGGTCTCCCGGGAGAATTTGCCGACCTGTCCGATGAGGACTGGCGGGCAAACTTCGATCTGAACCTGTTGGGCACCGTGCGCTGCTGCCGGGCGGTGGTGCCCGGCATGAAGGGACGGGGCGGCAGCATCGTCAACATTGCCGCCATTTCCGCCCGCCAGCCGCGCCCCGGCCAGATTATTTCCAATGCCGCCAAGGCGGCCGTTTTGAATTTCTCCAAGACCCTGGCCCTTAATTGCGCCGCGGATCACATCCGGGTAAATTGCGTGAACCCCGGTCAGATCCTGACGCCAAGGCGGGCGCGCCACATTGCGAAGCTCGCCCGCGAGCGGAAGACGGCGGAAGAAGAAATCGTTCGGGAACAGGCGTCCATGATCCCGCTGGCGCGTCTCGGGGAACCGCGTGAGGTGGCGGCCGCGGTGGTATTTTTGCTCTCCGACCGGGCAGGCTTTATCACCGGCGCGGCGCTGGATGTGGACGGCGGAGAAACGCGTCACCTTTGAGCATTCTTGCCGCGAGGGTTTTCGCGCGGCACCTTTTTGGAAGAGGCAGGCATGGCAATAAAAAAGGCAAACGGGGAACCGGCAACCATCGACATCTACACGCTCTGGTGCAAGTCCTGCGGCATCTGCGCCGCCTTTTGCCCCTCCGGCGCTCTGGCCCGGGATGAGCAGGGAGCCCCCTATGTGAAGGATGCCGCAAAGTGCATCCGCTGCGGCTGGTGCGAACTTCGCTGCCCGGATTTTGCCATCAGCGTGTCGCCGAAAATGGAAACGAAAGAGGAAGAGACGGGATGATGGGAAAGCGCGACCCACGGGAAGTCTTGTTGCAGGGAAATGAAGCCATCGTGGAAGGGGCGCTGCGGGCGGGCTGCCGCTTTTTTGCCGGCTATCCCATCACCCCCGCCACGGAAATAGCGGAGATCCTCTCCGCCCGGCTGCCCCGCGTGGACGGCGTCTTCATCCAGATGGAAGACGAGATCGCCAGCCTCGGGGCCGTCATCGGGGCCTCGCTCGCGGGCGCGAAGGCCATGACGGCCACCAGCGGGCCCGGATTCTCCCTGATGCAGGAAAATCTCGGATTCGCGGTGATGGCTGAGGCGCCCTGCGTGGTGGTCAACGTCATGCGGGGAGGACCAAGCACCGGACTTCCCACTGCGCCTTCGCAGGGGGACGTGATGCAGGCGCGCTGGGGAACCCACGGCGACCACCCCATGATCGTCCTCTGTCCCTCCACCGTGCGGGAATGTTACGACCTGACGATCCGGGCGTTCAACCTCTCCGAAAAATATCGCAATCCCGTAATCCTCCTGGTGGACGAGGTAATCGCCCACATGCGGGAAAAAGTGACCATCTCCGACCAGGAGACCGTGGATATCTACGACCGCGAAAAACCGGCCGTGCCGCCGGAGTGGTATATCCCCTTTGAGGATACGCTGCGGGGAGTGCCGGCCATGGCGGATTTCGGCAGCGGATACCGTTACCACGTGACGGGGCTCACCCATGACGTGCGCGGATTCCCCACCTCGCGGCCCGACGAGAGCGGCCCCCTGATCATGCGCCTGTTTCGCAAGATCAGCCAGAACCTGGCGGATATCCAGACGTCGGAATTCTTTGCCGCCGACGACGCCGAAATCATGGTCGTCGCCTACGGCTGCGTGGCGCGTTCCGCGAAACGGGCGATACGGGAAGCGCGGGAGATGGGGATCAAGGCCGGGCTGCTCCGGCCCGTCACCCTCTGGCCCTTCGTACGGTCCGCCCTGGAGAAGGCGCTGACAACGGCACGGGTTGTGATCGTGCCGGAGATGAATATGGGCCAGCTTTCCCGCGAGGTGAAACGGGTCAATCCCGGAACGGCAAAGGTTTTAACCTTAAACAAGGTGGATGGAACGATGATCACCGCCGCCGAGATACTGGAGCGGATCAAGGGGGTGGCCTGATGCCCGAGATAACCAAACTCATCCACAAATACCTGCGCCACGACAAGAAGTTCCCCCACGTCTGGTGCCCGGGATGCGGGATCGGCACCATGCTGGGCGCCCTCATCCGGGCCATAGACCGGATCGGGTATGAGAAGGACGAGGTGGTGCTGGTTTCCGGCATCGGCTGTTCGGGAAGACTTCCCGTTTACGTGGACTTCAATACCCTGCACACCACGCACGGGCGGGCGCTCACCTTTGCCACCGGGGTGAAGTTGGCGAAGCCTAACCTCAAAGTCATCGTGATCATGGGCGACGGCGACGCCGTGGGTATCGGCGGGAATCACTTCATCCACGCGGCCCGGAGAAATATCGACTTGACCGCCATCATCGTGAACAACTACATCTACGGGATGACGGGCGGTCAGTCGTCGCCCACGACCCCCTACGCGATGAAATCCACCACCGCGGTTTACCGGAATATCGAGCACACCTTCAACATCGCCGACCTGGCGACCGCGGCAGGCGCCTCTTTTGTCGCGCGGGGCACGGTCTACCACGCCAAACTCCTGGACGGGTTGATGGAAAAAGCCTTCCAGAAATCGGGATTTTCCGTGCTTGAGGTGATCTCCCACTGCCATACCCACTACGGCAAGCTCAACCGCCTGGGCACGGCGGTGGAGATGATGGAGTGGCAGCGCGATCATGCGGTAACCGGAGAGAAGGCTGCGGCCATGAAACCGGAGGAAGTGGCCGACAAGATAACCATCGGCGTACTCATGGACCGTGAACTCCCCGTTTATCAGGCGGAGTATGAAAAGATACAAAAACAGGCACAGGAGGCGGAAAAGTAGCCATGGCATGGCGATATGAAATTCGTCTGGGCGGGACCGGCGGACAAGGCTTGATCTTCATGGGGATTATCCTGGCGGAGGCGGTGGGTCTTTACGAGGGCAAGTACGTGGCGCAGACCCAGAGCTACGGACCGGAAGCGCGCGGCGGTTCCAGCAAGGCAGAGGTCGTCGTGAGCGACGAGGAGATCGATTATCCCAAGGCGGCGGCGCTTGATCTGCTGGTGGCCCTGAGCCAGAAGGCATGCGACGAATTTTACGGCGACCTGAAGTCCGAGGGGCTCCTGCTCGCGGATTCCACATTCATCTCCCAGCTTCCCCCGGTCCGTACCTTCCGGATTCCCTTCACCCGCATCGCCCGGGAAACATTCCACCGGGAAATGGTGGCCAATATCATCGCCCTGGGGGCACTGACGGAGCTTACGCCCGTTGTTTCCGCGCCGGCGATGGAAACGGCCATCCTGGGGCGCGTTCCGAAGGGCACGGAGCAGATGAACCGCGAGGCGCTGGAAGCGGGAAGGGCGGCGGCTAAAGAGGCGAAGAAAGAAGGCCCGACATCCGCCCTCCTGACGGAAGTCCCCCGTGATGGACTCCTGGGTTTTTACTGAAATCTCTCCTGAACCATTCATTTTTCTTGACAAGAAAAATTGTATAGGATAAGAACGAACATTCGTTTAGGTATGAGTGAAGGTCAAGGGTAACTCATCGTCAATCCATAGAATAAATAAAAAAGTCACACTGAACATAGATGAAAATATCTAATACAAAAGCGGAGATAGTTGAAAAAGCAACTGACCTTTTTTATAGATATGGTTTTGTCAAGGCATCTATCCGAGAGATTGTCACAGCTGTTGGGGTCACCAATTCAACGGTTTATAATCATTTTAAAAATAAAGATGAAATCCTTTATCATATTATAGAGGATATTGGGTCAGTTCTTCTGAAAGAGCTTCGGGCCGGATTAGATGCGCATGATGATCCCGTTGATTGTCTTCGGGAGATGGTTTATAGACAGGTTTGTCTTATAAAAGAGAAGAGAAAAGAGATAAAGGTCTATATGGAGGAACAATATCAACTATCGACTGTTCTTCGAGATAGAGCGCTTAAGCAGCATCGTGAGATTTATGACGTTTATTATAGTCTGATTTGCCGAATCAAGGAGAGAGGCCTTATTCGTGATATCGATGAAACCGTTATTACTTTTGCTATTTTTGCCATGATTAACTGGTCTTACCGCTGGTTCGAAGATACGGGGCGGCTTTCAATTGAAAAGGTTGCGGAAGATATAATAGGCATATTTTACGGCGGCATTTTCAAAGAAGGCGTTTTGGAAAAAAATAAACGTTTATACCAGGGGAAGAGACTATGCTGATTAAGAGGACTGACGGCAACGTCGTCATCCTAAAACTAAATCGCCCCAAGCAGGCCAATGCCTTAAATAGAGAGCTTTTCACGAAACTTAGAGAAGAATTGGATGCGTTGCAGTGGGACGATCAAGCCCGGGTGGTGATTATTGCCGCATCGGGAGACAAGGCCTTTTGCGCAGGAATAGATCTGAAAGAGAGGGCGCGAAAGGAAAAGGACGAGATTCTCCGTGAGCGGGAGACGATTATCCGGCCATTCTATGTGACCCTGGGAAACTTTCCTAAACCGACCATTGCGGCCATAAATGGTCCGGCTTTGGGTGGAGGCGCGGAATTGGCCCTGGCCTGTGACATAAGGGTAGCCTCGCCTGCGGCCAGATTCGGGCTGAGTGAAATCAAGTGGGGGATGATCCCTTCCTGTGGCGCATGCCAGCGGCTGCGTTTGGTTACAGGCATGGGCATGGCCAAGGAAATCATCCTTACGGGGCGGGTGCTTGAGGCTGAGGAAGCCTATAGGTTGGGAATCTATAACCGCCTTGCGCCATATGAAAAACTCGAGGAGGAGGCCATTAATCTGGCAAAACAGATTTCAGAGAATCCTCCCATTGCCGTGAAACAAGCCAAAAAAGTCCTCGATTCAGGAGTCGATATTTCTGCGGCGCTGGATTTCGATTTTGAGGCATCTAAAGAGTGTTTCTTTGCAGGCAATGCGCTCAGCAAACCAAAGACCTTCTGAGGGGAATAATATTATGGAACTAAAAGATATTGTAGTGGTTAGCGCAGGTCGGAGTCCTATGGGCCTTTTCGGAGGAAGTTTAAAGGACATGACGGTTATTGATCTTGGGTCACAGGTGATAAGAAAGACATTGGAAAAGATCAGCCTTAAACCGGATATGGTGGACATGACCGTTTTGGGGAACTGCCGGCAGGCCGGAAACGGGGTTAACCCTGCTCGGATAGCCGCTGAGCTGGCGGGAATTCCGATAGATCGCTTTGCCCAAACCGTGAATTGCGCCTGTCCCACGGGCATCAAAGCGATCATCATTGCTTCACAGGATATCAGATTGGGAGACGCGGATATTGTGGTGGCCGGAGGCATGGAACATATGAGCAGCATACCCCATCTTTTAATGGGGCACCGCTGGAACGGTTTCCGTTTGGGAAATGTGACCATCATGGATGGGTGGAACGATACCTTTGATCGGATAGCGAAGTGCTATATGGGGGAAACGGCTGAAAATGTCGCGGGAAAATATAACATCTCGAGAGAAGATCAGGATCAATTTGCCTACAATAGCCATCAAAAGGCCTCCAAGTCTCAAAAGGGCGGAAAATTTAAAGAAGAAATAGCGCCTATTGATGTGCCTCCGACAAAAGAGAAAGAAGGCTTTGTATTTTCGGAAGACGAATGTATCCGGCATGATGCGAATCTTGCAAAGATGGCCAAGCTGAAACCGGCATTTAAAAAAGACGGCGGGACGGTCACTGCCGCAAATTCCTGCGGAATGCCGGACGGCGCGGCGGCCCTTGTGATGATGTCAAGAGAGAAGGCAAAATCTTTGGGGCTCACGCCGCTTTTCAGTATTGTTTCCTATTCCAACGCGGCCGTGGATAATGCCTACATGGGAATAGGACCAACCGCATCCATTCCTCTTGCCCTGGCAAGAGCCGGCTTGAGCAAGACGGACATTGACGCCTACGAAATCAATGAGGCCTTCGCGGCTACAAGCCTTGCCTGTGAGAGAATCTTAGGGTTGGATGCGGAAAAGGTAAATATCAACGGCGGAGCTATTGCACTTGGTCATCCCACCGGATGTTCCGGCGCCCGGCTGCTGACAACGCTTTATCATGTTCTCAAACAACAGGACAAGGAGCTTGGAGCTGCCAGTCTCTGCGGCGGCGGCGGCGTTTCTTGCGCAATAATCATCAAGCGAGAAAAATAAGCGGGGTATTCTGTGGAGACGCTTTTTATGGAGGGCTGAATATGGAAGATATAAAAGCAATTGACATCATGAATTACCCGCCACAGGTGAAAGAACTGGTGGAATATAATTTTAATGATTATTCCGAGTGGCTGCACATGGCCAAGACCACCTTTAAACCCATGCTGCCTACCGGCCGGTTTCCGGTTGCAGAAGAAGAATTAGAGAAACACAAGCATCTGCACGGCACAATGTTTTATCCTTACGAGACCGTTGCCGACCTGGTGAAGGCGATGGACGAGATTGGGTATGACAAGATTTGCATCTCGGCCGTGAAGATGTGGTCTTCAAGGTCCCATTACTTTGTGTGGGACTTCTCCGTAGATCAGGTGCAGCAGATCATTGAAAAATCAAACGGCAGAATTATCGGGGCCGCGGGTTATAATCCCTTTGATATCGAGGGGAGCCTGAAAGAGATAGAGAAGGCAGTAAAGGAGTATGCTTTCAAATTTGTTTATTTTCACTCTATGAGCTTTGGCCTGGCGCCCAATGATAAAAAGTACTATCCCCTTTATGCCAAGTGCAACGAATTGAATATCCCGGTGAGCGTTCAAGTGGGACATTCCGCCGAGCCTATGCCCAGCATACTCGGAAATCCCATGTACATGGATGAAATCGCCATTACGTTCCCCAACCTGAAAATCAATCTATCGCATACGGGCTGGCCCTGGTTCAGGGAATGGTGCGACCTGGTGTGGAAACATCCCAATGTCTATGGCGATATTTCAGCCTACATGCCGAAAAGTCTTGAACCGTATCAGATCGCGTTCATGTTCAGCGGGCGCGGCAAGAACAAGGTGATGTGGGGGACAAATGGGATAGGTCTTGCGCGGGGCAAGAAGGAATTGATGGAGATGGACGCCAAAGATGATGTCAAGATAAATATCCTTCGGGAAAATGCCATAAGTTTTCTTGGATTGGATAGGTAGAATCGTTTTTTAAAGAAGGAGACATGTAATTCAGATGGACCTGATAGAGAATTTAAAGCAGAAGAAAAAGGCGATTGTTGACGGCGCCGCGGACGATGTAAAGAAAAAGCTTTTTTATGACAAAGGCATGCTCCCTCCCCGAGAAAGGATTGAGAAGCTTCTTGATCCGGGGACCTTTTTCGAACTTGATATGCTTGCCACCCACCATTACCGAGACTTTGGGATGGACAAGAAGGAACTCCCTGCTGAGGGCGTGATAACCGGTTTCGGCCAGATAAACCATCGAAACGTAGCGGTATATGCCCAGGATTTTTCGGCTCTGGGCGGGACTTACGGTGAGATGCACGGCAGAAAGATATGCGCGCTCATGGACACGGCGGCAGAGGCAGGAGCCCCGGTCATCGGGATCTGCCATTCAGGGGGCTTAAGGCTCCATGAGACCCTGGGGCCGATGGAGATGTTCGGCCAGCTCTTCAAAAGGAACAGCATTTACTCCGGCGTTGTCCCGCAAATATCCATCATTTTAGGGGTGGTAGCCGGCGGGCAGGCTTATTCGCCGGGGCTTACGGATTTTATCCTCATGACCAAATCCAGCGCCATCTTCATCGCCGGGCCCGCCTTTGTAAAAGCCCAGACAGGACGGGAGATCAGCGATGAGGAACTGGGCGGGGCGGTCATGCATGCCAAGGCGAGCGGGCTGGTGGATATTCTCAGAGACACGGAAGAAGATATCTTGCAGGAGGCCCGCAACCTCGTGGATTTTTTGCCTTTGAACTGCCGCGAAGCGGCCCCCTATCTTCCCAATGGGGATGACCCGGAGAGATGTGAAGAGGTCTTGGATAAAGTGGCCCCGGAGCAGTCACAAAAGCCTTTTGATATGCACAAGGTGATAAGGCCCGTTTTTGACAATCAGGGATTTTTTGAACTGAAAGCTGATTTTGCCAGGAACATGATTACCGGTTTTGCCCGCCTTTCCGGCCGCGTGGTCGGTGTTGTTGCCAATCAGTCTAATTACCTCGGAGGAGTGATTGACATCAAGGCCGCAGAAAAGGGGGCTCGTTTTGTGAGATTCTGTGATTGCTTCAATATTCCGATCATCACTTTTCAAGACTCCCCGGCTTACCTGATCGGCAAGGAGATGGAGGTAGGCGGAATGATTTACAAAGGCGCCAAGCTTCTTCATGCCTATGCCGAGGCCACTGTCCCGAAAATAACGGTAATTGTCAGGAAAGCTTATGCCGGCGCCTATATCGCCATGGGCAGCCAGTATATCGGGGCGGACCTGGTCTATGCCTGGCCGGGCGCCGAGATCTCCAGTGTGTCGCCGAAGACGGCAGCGAGCATCCTGTTCAGGAAGGAAATAGCCGAGGCAAAGGGTGAAACGGAGATTGAAGCTCTTTATCAGCAGTACTATGCGAACTATGTCCAGCCCTTTAGAGCCGCATCGCTGCGTCATATAAATGATATCATCGTACCCAGAGAAACCAGGCCGGTTTTGATAAAATCGCTCAAGATTCTTGAGGGAAAGAAGCAGATCAGGCCGGAAAGAAAGCATGGGAATATTCCGCTGTAATTATCCCGTTTATCGGGGTTAGCATACAAAGAGGAGATATCGGCGATGGATTTTAGCTTTAGTGATGAGATTGCAGCCATCCGGGAGATGGCGCGCAAGTTCGCGCAAAATGAAATTCTGCCCCGAGTGGCCGAGGATGAGGAGAATCACGCCTTTCAAAAGGATCTTATTAATAAAATGGGGGAATTAGGTTTTTTTGGCTGCCCTATTCCCGAAGAATACGGCGGTTCAAATCTGGGTTTTTTGGCCCATGCCGTGGTGACCGAGGAGATTTCCAAGGTCAGCGGTTCGATCCGTGCCGGCTTCAATATGCAGACCATGGGGACTGCGAGAGAAATCTTTCAGTACGGAACCGCAGAGCAGAGGGAGAAATATATCCGCGGGCTGGTCAGCACCGAGTACCTGGGGTGCATCGGGATTACGGAAGCGAACGCCGGTTCGGATGTCGGAGCGATGAAGACCAAGGCAGTCAGGAAAGGCGATAGATATATCCTGAACGGATCCAAAAGCTGGATAACCTATGCCCAGGTGGCGGACATAGGGGTTATCTATGCCTACACTGACCCTGCAAAAAAATATAAAGGGATATCAGGGTTCATTGTGGACATGCATTCCAAAGGAGTCAGTTCCGGACCTACGGCCACAAAAATGGGGTGGAAGGCTTGCCCCACTGGAGAGCTTTTTTTTGATGACGTTGATGTTCCTGCCGAAAACCTGTTAGGCGGCGTGGAGGAAAAAGGTTTTGAATGTGTCATGTCAGGGCTTAACAACACCAGATTAACGGCTGCTGCCGGGGCCGTTGGCGTAAGCCAGGGACTGATCGACGAGGCGGTTAAATATGCCCGGGAACGAGAGCAGTTCGGCGCAGCCATCGGGCAATTTCAGATGGTTCAGGAAGAGTTGGCCCGGATGATCGTGGAAACAGAGGCGGCCCGTTTGATGGTCTATCGGTGCGCTGCGCAAAAAGATGCCGGGAACCTGGGCAATGTTTTAGAGACGGTCATGGCCAAGTACTATTCATGCGACGTGGCGTCGAGGGTCGCGGATGGGGCGCTCAGGATCTTGGGGGCCTATGGTTATTCCAGTGAGTATCCGGTGGAAAGATTGTTCCGCGACGCAAAGCTCTACCAAATACTGGAAGGATCCGCCAATATCGGCAAGATGATCATTGCCACCGATGCCCTTGGATACCGGAAAGCCAACCGATGAGCGATAGCCGGCAAAGCGTCTTTCCGCTTGAGGGGATCAGGGTGCTGGATCTTACCAGGCTCATTCCCGGCGCCTTTTGTACGGCTATTCTCGGAGATGCCGGAGCCGAGATCATTAAAGTGGAGGATACGGAGACAGGCGATTACGAGCGCGAGATACACCCTTTTATTGGATCAATGGCCTCCCGCTTTCTTATCTTAAATCGTAATAAAAAGAGCATTTCTTTGAATTTGAAAAAAAAAGCGGGGAAGCAGATCTTTCTGAAATTGGCGCAGTCAGCCGACGTTATCGTGGAAGGATTTCGCCCTGGGGCAATGAAAAAACTGGGGCTGGATTATGAATCGCTCCGGGAAATCAATCAGAGGCTTGTCTATTGCTCCATATCCAGTTTTGGTCAGGATGGGCCATACAGAGATGTGGTGGCCCATGATATTAATATCTTGGGCCTGGCCGGTTTTTTTCATGTCACGGGAGTCAAGGGAGGCGCGCCGGTTATTCCCGGCATCCAGATCGCAGATTCCGTGGCCGGGATGAACGCGGCGCTGGCAATCCTTTTTGCCATTATGGCCAGGGAAAAGACCGGAAAGGGGCAATTGTTAGACATCTCCATGTTTGATGGGGTTATCTCGTGGATGTTCGATGCGGCAAGATCCGCATTTGCCGGAGAGAGTATCCCCGAAAAAGGGAATGGCAGGTTATACGGAGGCCTTCCCAATTACAATCTTTACGAGACGAAGGACGGCAAGCATGTTGCTGTTGGCTCATTGGAGACGAAGTTCAAGAACGCATTGCTGAAGAAACTCGGAAGGGATGATCTCATCGAAGAAGAAGGAGGGAGAACTACCCCGGACATCAGGGAATCAGACGTGGAGTTGCATGCTATTTTCCGTCAGGCTTTTTTGACCAAGACGAGAAATGAATGGATGGAAGAGCTGGGCGAATTGAATATTTGCGTAAGTCCGGTAAACACCATGGAAGAGGCAATCTCCCACCCTCAGGCAGCTTATCGTAAGATGGTGATGGGTGTAGACCATCCATCTGCCGGAAGAATAAAACAGATCGGGTCCCCGTTGAAAATGTCAACTATTTCATTTGATGTAAGTCGGCTGCCGGCGCCAAGACTCGGAGAGCATACCCGAGAGATGCTGGGCTCTTTAGGATATGACGGGGGTGAGATTGACGAATTGGCAAGAGAGGATATTATCCGGGTATAACGGCAGAGGGTGCGTACAATGATGAAAATAACGAAAGATTTGGAAGTGAAAATTATTGGTGTTGGCAAGGTGGGCGGCAGCATCGTTCAGGCCTTTGCCCAATCAGGATTCAAAATCCAGGGAATGGATATCGATCAAGGAAATATCGACAAGGGCTTTAAAAGTATTGAACAGAATCTGGAGAGATTGATTGCCAAGGGGAAAATACAGGCCGAGGAAAAGGATGTAGTGCTTTCCCGGATTGACCTGACAACAGATTTTGACGGGCTGAGGAAGGCCGATATAGTGATAGAAGCGGTCTTTGAAAATATGGACGTTAAGAAGGAGACTTTTCGAAAGATTGATAAAATGGTGGGGTCTCAAGATGCTCTTCTTTTGACGAACACATCCTCTCTCTCTGTATCAGAGATAGCCTCTGTAACCAGCCGGCCGGAAAAGGTGGCCGGGATGCACTTTTTTAACCCTGTGCCAGTGATGAAGCTTGTGGAAGTGGTCCGGGGAGCCTTGTCTTCAGACGAGACAGTCGAACAGGTAAAAGCCCTCGCGATATTGATGAATAAAACCCCGATCGTTTCCGCCGACAGTCCGGGATTCATCGTAAACCGCATGTTGAACGCATTGACCGTAGAGGCCGCGCGTATTGTGGAGGAAGGCGTCGGTACGGTGGAAGATGTGGATACAGGGGCCAAGCTGGGCTTGGGGCATCCCATGGGACCGTTTGCGCTTTTCGACTACCTCAGTGCCATACATTTACTTCAACACGTTACCGATTATATGGCTGTGGAGTTAGGGGAAAGATTCCGTTTGCCTGTCTGGGTGAAGAACCTGGTGCGGGCCGGCAAGGTGGGCCGAGCCGCCGGAAGAGGATTCTACGACTATAGGGAGAAAGGGAAATAAGAATTGCGAGAAAGCGAAATCATTTTCACGAAAGAAAAAGGAATTGCCACGATTGTCTTTAACCGGCTCGATGTTCACAATGCTTTGAATAACGCCATGGTCAAAGGACTCGCCAACGCTCTGGATGATATTGAGAATGATGCGGGGATCAGAGCCCTTATTCTTACCGGCGCCGGTGAGAAAGCATTTGTCTCCGGATCAGACATCAGGGAACTCAGCGAGAGGACCTCTCTTACGGGTATTGAAAATTCGCTGAAAAGGCAGGAGTTGCTCAATCGAATTGAGGGGCTGCCAATACCTTCCATAGCGGCGATTAACGGTTATGCCTTTGGAGTGGGCTGCGAAATCGCTTTGGCCTGTACGGTCAGGATTGCCTCAGAGAACGCAAGATTAGGGCAATTAGAGATCAATCTCGGAATCATCCCGGGTGCAGGCGGCACCCAGAGACTTCCTCGGCTGATTGGCAAGGCCGGCGCGGCGGAGCTTATTCTGACGGGTAAAATCATTCAGGCTGAGGAGGCCTGCCGGATGGGGCTTGTCAACAAAGTGGTCCCCCATGAAAAGTTGAGGGAGGAATGCCTTCAGTGGGCCGGGACTTTCTCTGAAAAAAGCCCCATCGCCATGAAATATGCGCTTCGGGCAATCAACCAAGGTCTTGAGGTTGATTTAGCATCAGGATTGAAGATTGAGAGCCTGTGCCTGGGAGCATGTCTTGGTTCGGAAGACAGTAAGGAAGGGCTGAATGCCTTTTTAGAAAAAAGAAAACCAAAATTTAAAGGTTTATAATCTATTATATAACTCAGCATGAGGAGGGCGAAATGGCAATTAATAAGGTTTTGGTCGTTGGCTTAGGACTGATGGGAAGGGGAATTCTTCAGGTTTGCGCCCAAGCGGGATTCGAATCATACGGCTACGATGTTTCTGAAGATGCCGTGAAAAATGCCACGGGTTATATCGGAAAAAGCCTGGAGAAAAGAGTCAAAAAAGGAACCCTGAGCGAAGAAGAGAAGGCCAAGATCTTGGCGAATATTAAGACCGTTTCGGATCTAAAGGATGCCACGGACGTGGATCTGGCCATAGAGGCGGTTTTTGAGGATCTCAAAGTAAAACAGGATCTGTTCAGGAAGTTGGATGAGGTCTTGCAGCCCAACGCAATTTTGGCGTCAAATACCTCCGGGTTGCCGGCAACGCCACTGGCTTCCGTTACGAAGAGGCCGGACAAGTTCATGATTATCCACTTTCATCAGCCGCCTACGGTTATGAGACTTATAGAATTAGTAAAGGCGATCCAGACCAGCGATGAGACCGCTGCCGCTGCGATGGAATTCTGCAAGGCAATTGACAAAGATCCGATTCAAATCAATGTTGACTGCCCTGGATTCTTGACGAACAGAACCATGATCCCGTTGTTAAATGAAGTGATTTATTGTCTCTATGAGGGGGTATCTACCAAAGAAGATATTGATCTGGCCTACAAATCAGGTTTTAATTGGCCTATGGGCCCGGTCACCTTGTGTGATTTCATCGGGCTGGATACTCTTCTTCATATCATGGAGGACTTGCACAAACGGCGCGGGGGGGACAAATATATACCCTGTCCGCTTCTGAGCAATATGGTAGCTGCCGGGTATTTGGGTCACAAATCCGGCAAGGGGTTTTACGATTACTCCAAACTTAAAGGTTAAGCAAAGGAGTATGGTCATGGAGGAGGTGGTCATCTGCAGTGCGGTGAGGACACCCATCGGTAATTTTCTGGGACAGCTTTCCCGTTTCAGCGCCGTGGACTTGGGCGCCATGGTCATCAACGAAGCAATCAACAGGGCAGGCATTGCCAAGCAAGATATTGATGAGGTCATCATGGGAAATGTACTTCCCTGCGGCCTCGGTCAGAATCCCTGTCGACAGGCAATGATCAAAGCCGGTGACATAAGCTTTGATGTGGGAGCGCTAACCATCAACAAGGTTTGTGGATCCGGTCTTAAGGCCGTGATGCTCCTTACCCAAGCCATTCAGACAGGGGATGCCGAGGCGGGCGTGGCCGGCGGCATGGAATCCATGAGCCAGGCGCCCTATTATCTCGACAGGGCGAGATCAGGCTATCGAATGGGTAACGGGAATATTGTTGATCATATGGTTCACGATGGGCTGTGGGATGTAGTAAACGACTGCCACATGGGCTATACGGCTGAACTGGTTTCTGAAAAATATGGAATTTCCAGGGAGGATATGGACAGATGGGCGTATGAGTCCAATACCAAGGCGCTGGACTCGATAAAGACCGGGAAATTCAAAGAGGAAATACTGCCTGTTTCAGTTCCTCAAAGAAAGGCAGATCCGATTCTGATAGATAAGGATGAAGGCCCCGGTATTCCTGATCTGGTGAAAATGGCCAAGCTCCAGCCGGCCTTCAAGAAAGACGGTGTAGTAACGGCTGGGAACGCTTCCAAGATCAGTGACGGTGCATCGGCCCTGGTGGTCATGTCGGAGAAAAAGGCCGGGAAATTAGGGGCGCCGATTATCGCTAAGGTGATTGCTCAAGCCTCTGCCGGTTTAGGCTTAGAACAGGTGCTCATGTCGCCCATTAAGGCGATTCCTCAAGTCCTGAAAAAAGCAGCCCTGAAAATAGAGGATATTGACTTGTTCGAGATCAATGAAGCATTCGCTGCTTCCACGGTGGGGGTTATCAGAGAGCTGGGAATAAATCCTTCAAACGTGAACGTCCACGGCGGAGCAGTTGCCTTGGGACATCCCATCGGGGCAAGCGGAGCCAGGGTCCTTACCACGCTGCTTTACGCCATGAAACAGCGAGATGCCAAAAGAGGTCTTGCCACACTCTGCCTGGGGGGCGGTGAGGCGGTAGCCCTGGTCGTGGAGATGTAATGAATATAGTGTTGCGTTGCAATTGAAGATATTGAAAGCAATGTATAGAAAGGGGATCACCTGAATGGTTAGTAAGAAGAAATCACTTGAAACCTTCGCAACGATCGAAAGGATCAATCAACAGCTCCCGGGTATCGACGAGATCAGGGAATGGAAAGCCCGAGGAGGGAAGGTGGTGGGGTGGTTGTGCGATTATGTTCCCGAGGAATTGATTCATGCGGCAGGGTTGCTGCCGGTCCGGGTGACCGGGCTTCCGAAAGAAATATCATTAGATGACGCCAACGCCTATCTTTACACCACAACCTGTTCCTTTGTCCGAACCGTTTTTCAACTCGCCTTTGAGAAGAAGTATGATTTTCTGGATGGGTTTGTGGTGGCCTCCAACTGCGATCACGCACGGAGATTATTTGACGTTTGGGACCGGTACATTCCCACACCGTATCGGTATATCCTCTCCGTGCCTCAAACAAAATTGCCCCAGGCGCAAAAATTTTATGAGCGAGAACTGGAGGATTTTAAAAAGAGCCTGGAAGCCCATTTTAAAGTCAGCATCCCCGAGGCCAAGATCGGGGAGTCGATCAAACTTTTTAATCAAACCCGCAGAGGTCTCCGCACATTGAACGAGCTGAGAAAACAGGATTCTCCCAAGATCATGGGGGCTGAGGTCTCCAAGATCATGAACGCCTGCGAAAAACTGCCTAAAGAGCAGTTTAATCCCCTGCTCGAATCGATTCTTCAGGAGTTGAAAAAGACCGACCGGGAGAACAAGACCAACATCCGCCTGATGGTCTCCGGGAGTGTCCTCAATAATCCAAATTATATCGAGTTTATAGAAGATCAGGGGTGCAGTGTGGTCATCGACGATCTTTGCACCGGGGTCCGTTACTGGTGGGATGAGGTCCCGGAAGATAAACCGCCGATGGAGGCCTTGTCTCATCGTTATCTGACCCGGTTCCCCTGCGCCAGGATGACCCCCGGGGAAGATCGCTTTAAACAGGTGGCGGCGCTGGCTAAAGAATACCGGGTGGATGGAGTTATTCAGGAGATGGTGCGCTACTGTACGCCTACCGCCTGGGAAAGACCGTGGCTTCGAAAGGGCATTGAAGATGAGAATATTCCGGTATTGCAGTTGGAAATAATATATGGAGCGGCCGGGACGGGGCAATTGAAGATCAGAATCCAGGCCTTCATCGAGATGCTGGGGATGCAGTCAGAAGAGTTTTTTTAGTAAGTTAGAAATTATGGTTCTTTCGTGTTTCCGGCAAGAAATAATTTCGTAAACTTACTTATCCCGTTTATCGGGGTTAGTATAAGATTCCGGGGAGATAGGACATGAAACCGAAGATTAAGGATATCGAAATCAATCTCGAGGATTTCAATTCGATGATTGCCTTGTTGGAATCCATTCTTGCGCACCGGAGAAAAAAGCCGACGACCAAGAGCGCCGAACTGTTTTATGCGCATCAGATCAACTATTACCGGGAGATAAGGGACGCTAAAAAGAACGGGAAGATTTTCGTGCTCCATTCTGCCTTTACTCCCGTGGAAATCCTTTATGCCTTTGATGTTGTTCCGGCCCACGCCTCTTTCTTAGTGGGCGCCATTGCTCAACTCACCAAGAAGCAGGGGGAATACATGGATGCTTCATCCCGGTTTGGATATCCCTGGGAGGTATGCCAGGGGCATCGGCCCGTAGTTGGCGGAGCCCTTTTGAAGAAAGCCCCCAAGCCGGACCTCTGCATATCCACTCAGATAGGCTGCACGAATGCAGCCTCCAGTACCATGGGCCTTGCACGGGCCTACGATGTCCCGATTCATTATATGGACATGAGCTATGGAGGGAAAAGAGCGGTAGATTTTGCCTACTATATCGAAAACTTAAGAGAACTGATCAAATTTCTGGAGGGATTCACGGGTAAGATATTTGATTGGGACAGATTGTGTGAGATCGTGGACATCGAGCGGCAGATAGCAGAGGTCAACCTCGAGATTATGGAGTTAAGAAAAGCCGTCCCCTCTCCTGTTCGGCATCGCGGGTTTACTCAACAGTACAGTGTGGATATGTTCACGCCGGGGATTCCGGAGGCATTAAATTTCTTCAAGTGTGTTCGGGATGAGATCAAGGAAAATGTCGAGACCAAGAGGGGGCCGATCGATACCCCGGAACGTTATCGAGTCCTTTCGATCTTGATGCCGCCGAATTTTGCCCATAAACTACTGGACTGGATGGAAGAGGAACACGGAGTTTTCTCCGTGGGAGAACCTCACATGGCCTACTGGCCGCCCAATCTCAAACTCGACCCGAACCATCCCTTGGAAAGCCTGGCCAATAAGTACTATAACCGGCCAATGTTGGCGCAGTTGATCTGCCCGGCCATAGACTGCCTCATTCCGGATACCCTAGCGCTTGCCAGGGAGTACAAAGCCGATGGGGCCATCTTCTATGCCAACGTGACCTGTCATACAAGCCCGGTTCTGATCCGGTCGCTCAAGGATTCACTGCTCGAAACTGCGGGGATTCCCACGTTGGTCCTCGATATGGACGTGGCGGATCCCAACTATACCTCACAGGAAGAGATGCAAGAAAGAATTGAGACTTTCCTGGATATCATGGACACGTATAAAGAAAAAAGGAAAATCGAGGGAAGAATTTAATATCCCCTAACCCCGATAAACGGGATAAGTGCGTTAACGAAATTATTTTTTGCCGGAAAAGTGCAAAAAATAATTTCTCACTTACGAAAGAGGAAGGGAATGAGATGGCTGTCGCAGGAATGGATGTCGGGCATCGCAGCATCAAAATGGTGATTTTGGAGGATGGGGAAATTCTCTCCCGGAAGATTATAACTACCGCCGGAGAAACGAACGCCCTGGCAAAACAGATTTTCGACCAGACAGCAGAGGAGATTGATCTGGATCCTTCCCGCCTCAAATTTATTACGACTACCGGCGGCATGGGGAAGAACGTCGCCTTCGCCAACCTTTATCGAACCGTGCCCTATTGCCTGGCGAAGGGGGTTTACGCCCTCTTCCCGAAGGCGAGGACGATCATCGATATGGGAGGGGAAACCTGCAATGTGATCAAACTGAACGAGAGGGGAGAGATTGAAGACACCCAGAGTAACGATAAGTGTGCCGCCGGAACGGGGATCTTTTTTGAGGCCATGGCCAAGCTTCTCGGCACATCGCTGGATCACATGGGGAGACTGGCAACCCAGGGAGACATCCAGTTTGAGATCAGTTCGATGTGTGTCGTGTTTGCCGAACAGGAGGTGATCTCCCACTGTCATGAGAATCCGGATATTTCCGCAGAGGCCTTGGCGGCCGGAATCCACCTCTCCATTGCCGAACGCGTGGCAGGGCTTGCGAAACGTTTGGGGATCACGGAAGAAATTGTCCTAACCGGCGGGGTTGCCAAAAACAGGGGTTTTGTCAAATTCCTCTCGCAGAGGATTCATGCTCTTCCGAAGGTCCCCGAAGACCCTCAAATCATAGCGGCTTACGGAGCTGCGTTGATCAGTCAAGAGCGGATAAAAACTCTATAATTCCAGAGGGACAAAAAGGGGCGGTTATGTATTTTGCAGGAATTGACCTTGGCTCGAGGAAATCAAAGATTGCTCTATTTAAAGAGGATGAATTGATCAAGGAATATGTAGGTGAAACAGGACTCGGAGCGGCCAGAACGGCAGAGATGATTATGAGCCTCGCCCTTGCAGACACAGGCTTAAGGATCGAGGACTTCCAGTCCATTGTGGCCACGGGATATGGTCGGGTGGTCGTCCCTTTTGCTCATAGCCATGTGAGCGATATCCTTGCTCATGCCATGGGAGCCTTTTGGTATTTCCCTTCCGCTCGCACGGTTCTCGATCTCGGGGGACAGGATTGTAAAGCCATCAATGTAGATGAAAGGGGAAGGCTGACCGGATTCGTAATGAATGATAAATGCGCGTCGGGAAACGGCCGATTTTTAGAGACCATGGCCGATCACTTGGAAATCCCGATTGAAAAGACCGGAGATATTTCCCTCGAAGCACAGAAACCCATAATATTCAGCACGATCTGTGCGGTCTTTGCCAACTCCGAGGCCATGGCCATGGTCCGGAAGGGAATTCCCCTGGCGGATATCCTGGCCGGGATTCACCATATCATTGCCGTTCAGTGTGAAAAGATGCTGGAAATGCTTTCGCTGGAAGAGGATCTGGTGATGTCGGGCGGGGTTTCAAAAAATATCGGCGTGGTAAATATGGTTGCCAAGAGGCTGGGGATAACACCCAAGATCCCTGCCGACCCGCAGATGGTTGGGGCCGTGGGCGCTGCTGTCGTTGCCCGCAAGAAATATCATGCAGGAAAATGTATGTAAGGAGTGAGGGGGCGATCCTACGGAAATACCTCGAGTAAATTAGAGAAGGAGATAGCGGATATGGAAGGAAGAAAAAATCTGATCGAAAACTGCAAAGTTCTTGACTTCAGCACTGAATTGGGATTTCTCTGCGGGAAGATCCTGGGCGATTTGGGCGCGGACGTCATAAAGGTGGAACCTCCCGGAGGTGACCCCGCCCGAAAGATGGGACCTTTTTATCAGGATATTCCCCACCCTGAGAAAAGCCTCTACTGGCTCGCCTACAACAATAATAAAAGAAGCATGACCCTGAATATTGAAACGGCAGACGGCCGTGAAATACTGAAGAAACTCCTCATGTCGACGGATATTATTATTGAATCATTTCCGCCGGGATATATGGAGCAACTTGGGTTGGGGTTTTCGGAACTCAGCCGGATGACAAAAGAAAAAATTATCATGACCTCCATCAGCCCTTTTGGCCAGGAAGGGCCCTATAAAAACTACAAAGCCACGGACCTCGGAATTATGGCCATGAGCGGCTGTATGTCTCTTTTAGGAGAGCCTGACCGTCCTCCCCTGCGCACCAGTATTCCCGTCTCCTATATGTGGACGGGTTCTTATGCGGCACTGGGAACGCTGATGGCCTACTTCCACTGTCGAACGACGGGCAGGGGACAACATGTGGATGTTTCGGCCCAGGCAAGCGCAGCCTGGTCGGCGGATACGGCTCCTTTATACTGGGAAGCCGACGGCACGCTGACCAAACGGGTCGGCAACGCCGTTCCCGGCCGTAGTATTCACGGTGCTGCCATGAAAGCAGCCTATCCCTGTAAGGATGGGTACATCTGCTGGCTCATCTACGGAGCAAGGGCCGGAGGGATAACCAATAAGGAGACCATGAAATGGATGGAAGAAAAGGGGATAACATCTGACTGGATAAAAGCCCAGGATTGGGACAAATTCGATCCCGCTCTGGCAACGCAGGAAGATTTTAATCATATCATGGAGCCTG
Source organism: uncultured Syntrophales bacterium (assembly GCA_964614365.1). Classification (GTDB taxonomy): domain Bacteria; phylum Desulfobacterota; class Syntrophia; order Syntrophales; family JACQWR01; genus JACQWR01. The sequence goes on from CAZTLA010000001.1 coordinate 33,885, forward strand.
TTAGTCGTTTGCTTCAAGGGCTAACCAAAGCGGAATTTCTCGAAGAAGCGGTGAAGAGAAGGATCATGGGTTACCCCGTGTCCGATGCCAAGGATATCATAGAAAGCCCCCAACTCCGCGCCAGAGAAGTATGGCAAAATATCGAACATCCGGAGCTTTCCGCTGAGATTACCTATCCCGGACCTTGGGCAAAATTTTCCGAATCTTCCTGCGGAATTTCTCGGCGAGCTCCTCTCATCGGCGAGCATAACGATGAAATTTACACCCAGGGACTGGGGATATCCGCGGAGGAATTAACGGTACTAAAACAGGCAGGAGTGATCTGAACGGAAAAGGAGATGTAAGATCATGGGAAAAGGAATATTTGAAGGCGTAAAAATTCTTGAGTTCGGACAGATTGTCGCCGGCCCCCTTATTTCGACCTACATGGCCGACTATGGAGCAGAGATCATTCACGTTGAATCTCACACACGGCCCGACCAGTACCGGTTTTATCCCCCCTTCAAAGATAATAAGCCAGGAATAAACCGGGGCTTCGATTTTGCCGTTTACAGCCATAATAAATATGGAATTACCCTCAACCTTCGCCATCCCAAAGGGATCGAAGTCGCCAAACGGCTGGTAAAAGACTGGGCCAATGTGGTCCTTGAAAATTTCACGCCGGGTGTGATGAAAAGACAGGGATTGGGATATGATGAACTGAAAAAGATCAAACCCGACATCATTATGCTCAGCACCTGTAATCTTGGGCAAACAGGTCCCCACGCCAATCATCCCGGTATGGGCTCTCACCTCACTCATTTCAGCGGATTTACGAATCTCAGCGGATGGCCTGACCGTGACCCTTTAATTCTTTACGGGCCTTACATTGACTTCATCGGGGTCGTCTATGGTACGATTGCCCTGGTTTCAGCGCTTGAGTTCCGTCGCCGGACAGGGAAAGGACAGCTCCTGGACATCGCCCAACTCGAAGGGGGCATCCAATTCTTGGTCCCCACTTTGCTTGAATACGTCGTTAATGGACGGATTCAAAGAAGAAAAGGTAATCGTTGCGATTATGCGGCCCCTCATGGAGCGTTCCCGTGCCTTGGGGAGGACCGCTGGTGTGTCATCGCTGTTTTTACGGACGCAGAGTGGGAAAAGTTATGTCAGGTGATGGGCAATCCAGCCTGGACAAAAGATCCCAAATTCACCACGCTTCTCGAAAGAAAGAAAAACGAAGATGAGCTGGAAAGATTGATCGGTGAGTGGACATCAAAACGGACTGCGGAAGAGGTCATGGACGCCATCCAAGCCGTGGGAGTGGAAGCTGTAGTTGTCAAGAATACGAAGGAAATGTATGAGGATGAACACCTGCATCGTTACTTCTGGGCCGAAATGGTCCATCCGGAGATAGGAAAGTACCACATCCAGTTGCCTCCCTACAGGCTCTCGGAGGCGCCTCCCCAGTTGCGGATGTCCAGTCCGCTCATCGGAGAACATAATGAATACGTTTACCGGGAGCTGGCGGGCTTTTCCAAGGATGAATACGAAGAACTGCAAAGAGATGGGGTCTTTGCATAGAGATGAGATACGCAGAGACAGGGTTTAATTTAGAAATTGATCTATCACGGGGAAACATTGAGAAGGTAGAAACGGACCCGGCATTAACCAAACTTCACCTTGGGGGCCTCGGCACTAACGCCAAGATATTATGGGACAGGGTCCCCCCTGAAGTCGAACCCTTTTCTCCCGATAATCTGCTCATATTCGGCACCGGTCTTTTATGTTGCACACCTGCTCCTTCTGCTAATCGTACTATTGTTACCACCATTTCTCCTCAGACTTTGCTTATGGCATATTCAATGATGGGGGGTTTTTTTGGACCGGAGTTGAAAAAAGCCGGTTACGACAAAATAGTAATTCGCGGTAAATCTCCCCGTCTCGTTTATTTGTGGATAAACAATGACAAAGTAGAAATACGTGATGCCTCTCATTTACAGGGTAAGGGCGGCAATGAAACGGCAGAACTTCTCCGACAGGAGTTGCGAGAGCCGGAAGCCCAGATCGCTGCTATCGGCCTGGCGGGTGAAAACAGGGTCTATACGGCTTCCATCGAGCAAGGCAAGTCTAGTGCCAGCCGACAAGGGGTGGGCGCCGTTATGGGAGACAAGGGATTAAAGGCAATCGTTGTTCGGGGAACAAAGGATATCCATATTGCCCGACCGGCCGAATTTATGGAGATGTGCAACGAAGTCCTGAGCTTCATAAAACACCGATTGCAAAATCCAATTAAACTACCGGATGGCATGCCGATTATTTTAGGCTATCTGGGGATACAAGAGATGGCGATAGATGATGAGGAGTGGCATACCACCAATTTCGCCTGGGGGAATGCCCGCCATCGCAGAAAAGATTTTTGGACGAAGGAAACCGAAGAGAGGTGGAAGGAGACACAGGAAAAAGTCGTCAAGCGGTTGATAGGTTGCTATAACTGCCCGATTAGCTGCGGCGGATCCGTTTCCTACCCCGGACTTCGGACCTACATGATGAAATGTTACTCGAAACTTACCTATACCATGGCGGCCATGTCGGACCTGGATTTTGGTTTTAGAATCGCTCAGCGCGCTACGGAGTACGGCGTGGACGGATTCTCAACCCCGCAGGTTATTGCCTTTGCCCTTGAGCTGTATGAGGCCGGCATTTTGACCGACCAGGATATGCCGGGAATGCCATCCGATAACGAGGGAAGATTTTTCTGGTTGCTCGACCGGATTGTCCGGAGGGAAGGGATTGGAGATGTTTTAGCCAATGGCACCCATTGGGCGGCCCAACAGATCGGTAAGGGCGCAGAAGCCTATGCTCATAATAACATCAAGAAACATGAACAGCTGCCCCTCAAGCTGGGAATGCTGAATCCCATTTATTTCCTGATGTACTGTACCGGCGAGAAGATAAACATCACCCAGATCGAAGGCCAGTTCCCCCAGGCTCCCCATACCGGCAGAGAGGAAAGAGAGGAGTTTGTAAAGGATTGGATTCAGGTTCCCCATGAGAGATTTAAAGAATATTTTGTAAATTGGGAGCCCGGGACTTTCCCGCATAATCCGCCGCCGGAAGCGGTTTGCGACATCGTAGACTGGCAGGAGGCCATGCATTACCTTGATGACGCGACCGGGCTCTGCGCTGCGTCGTCATCATTTATCTTGAAGCCCCCCTATCATATACACAACTTACCCCGTATAATCTCCTGCGCGACGGGGATGGATATTGATGAAGCCGGACTATGGGAAATAACCAGGAGGAATCGAACCTTAGTGAGAGCCATTAATGTAAGAAGGGGGCTCAGGAGAAAAGATGAGAAGCCTCCCGAGGACCATTGGAAGAAGAGATTCCCCGAGCTTGAAGCCAAGCTCTTGGACGAGTATTACAAATTCAAGGGGTGGAACAGTCAGGGTATTCCTACAAAGGAGTTTTTACACAGCTTAGGTCTGGATTACATCAGCGATGACCTCGTAAAGAGGGGGATATTGACAGATGGTGAAGGGACTGCTTCTCATGATACTTCGGCCGGAAAAGAAGAGAAATAGGGTGGAGGGACTGAACGGTCATGGGGGAGAAAAAAAAGAAATTAGTTAAAACGATAAAAATTGACGCTGATAAATGCAGCGGTTGCCGGGCCTGCGAGGTAATCTGCTCCGCCTTTCACGCTACGCCAAAATATAGCAGTAATAATTCAAGGCCTCGTATCCGGGTGATTCATGAACCGCTCAAAGACAAATATGTTCCTGTGTACGCAGGCGAGTATACGCCGGCCGAATGTATGGGCAGAAACAAATACATCATGAACGGAAAGGAATACGGCGAGTGCGACTTCTGCAGGGCTTCCTGCCCGTCCAGAAATATTTTCAAAGAACCGGATTCCGGTCTCCCGCTGAAATGCGATATGTGTGAAGGCGAAGAAGAGCCCTTGTGCGTTACGTGGTGCTTAGTCGATGCCTTGACGTACGAAGAACGGGAAGAGGAAGAAGAAGAGGGAGAAGAGAAAAAAGAGGAGATGGAAACCGGATTGGAATCGATGGTAGACAAATATGGATTGCAGAAGGTAATGAATACCGTTGCTCGAATGTCGATGTCAAAGAAGGGCTAAAAAGGTTCAAGATGATAACCGCAGGGATAGATTGTGGAGCAAAGAGCACAAAAACGGTCATCATGAGGGATGGCAAGATCATTGGGAAGGGTTCGGTCTTGACCGGAGTTGACTTGGGCAAGGCAGTGGCGGACTCTCTGGCAATGGCCCTGCGGGCGGCAGGCATCGGCCGTGGCGACGTGCAGAAGGTCGGCGGCACCGGCTCGGGCAAGAAGACGATTACTGTTATGGATACGGAAGTGAACGACATCAAGGCAATAGCCAAGGCGGCGCATTACTTTTTCCCCAACGCGCGGACGGTGACGGACGTGGGTGCGGAAGAGGGTCGGGTAGTCAAGGTTGACGAGTGGGGCGGCGTGCTTGATTTCGCGATTAATGAGAGATGCGCGGCGGGCGCGGGGGCCTTTATCGAGGCGATGGGCCGCGCCCTGGAGGTGAAGCTGGAAGATATGGGACCATTGGCGTTGCAGTCCGACAAGATTGTCCCGATGAACGCCCAGTGCGCGATTTTTGCGGAGTCGGAAGTGGTAGGCCTGATCCATGCGAAGACGAAGCTGCAGGATATCAGCAAGGCGATCCACGACGCGATGGCCGGCCGGATCGTGTCAATGATCCGCCGGGTGGGGGTGAACGAAGACGTGGTCATGATCGGCGGCGTGGGCTGCAATCCGGGCGTGGTGGCGGCGCTAAAGCGTGAGTTGAAGTTGGGAGCGCTTTTTGTTCCTGATGAGCCGGAGTTCGGGGCGGCGGTGGGCGCAGCGCTCGTGGCGGCGGAAGATGGTTAGCAGACTTCCGGGTATTTATTACGAGGAAAAAGGAAGATGGCGGAAGCGAAGAAGCAGGAATTCTGGAGATGGACGGAGTCCAACTGGAAGAATCCTGATATTGACTGGCAGCAGGCGCAGTATATTACCTGTGGTATAGATGTGGGTTCGGTGAGTTCACAGGCGGTGATAATGGCGGATGGCGAGGTTTTTGTTTACGGGAACATGCGTACGGGGTCAGATAGTCCGAATAGCGCTCTCAATGCTTTGGCTTTTGCGCTGGAGAAGACGGACATGCCGAATGACCGCCTCGACTATTGCATCGGCACCGGTTATGGCCGGGTGAATGTGCCCTTTGCCGATCGTTCAATTACGGAAATAGCCTGTCATGCCCGTGGGGCTAATTACATCTATGGTCCCCAGGTGAGGACGGTCCTGGACGTGGGCGGTCAGGATATCAAGGCAATCCAGTGCGATGAGAAGGGGAAGGTGACGAACTTTGTGATGAACGACAAGTGCGCCGCCGGGACTGGTCGCGGCATGGAGGTTTTTGCCGATATGCTGGGCATATCGATCACCGACGTGGGAGATCGTTCGTTCCAAGTGAAGGCGGAGCCGGAGGCGGTGTCGAGTACCTGTGTGGTTTACGCGAAGTCGGAGGCGACGGGCCTGTTGCGCAAGGGGTGGACGGCGGAAGAAGTTTTGGCCGCCTACTGTCGTGCTATGGCCGAGCGTATTTATTCACTCGTGAGGCGCGTCGGGGTGGTGCCGGAGTTCGCGGTTACGGGTGGTATGGCAAAGAACCGGGGCGTGATGGATCGTTTGATGCCTATGATGGGCCTGGAGTGGCTGAAGACGAAGTGGGACGCTCAGATCGCTGGAGCCGCGGGGGCGGCCTTGTTTGGCCATGCCCTCTGCAAACAGGGTAAAGGCAAACAAAAGTGAACCTCTCACGGGGAGCCGCGGGCATCTTACTTACAAACAAATGCGATTGAACAGGCCTCCTCTCCCCTGTGTGGAATCGTGTAATTCCATTTCTAATTCTTTAGTGCATGAATAATCCATTGCCAAGCAACTATCGAACGGATACGATTTCGATCATTTTCCATATCGCGCAATGCATCCGCAAGGTGATCTTCGAGAGCATCAAGGCTGATGTGCGGATAGTATATCACTTATGAATTAGAAATGGAATAAAAGGGGGGACATCTCTCAATCCTGGTAAACGATTACGCAAGCCCTGCTCCAAAAGCTGCTCCCTATTTAAAAAGGATATCCTTAAGTTTTGAAAGCATCGTATTGTCCAGCTTGAATAGGGAGGCCACCGACTTTTCCAGTTCCGCGGCGGTGACAGGCGACATCTCCAGCTTGACCTTCTCCGCTTCATCAAGGAATTCCTTGTCTTTTAAAGTTTCCGTAAAAGCCCTGGTAAGGATTTGTACCTGTTCCTTGGGCGTGCCGGGCGGCAGAACGAAGGGCCGGTTAAAGACACTGGCGTTATGGATACCCACTTCAATCAACTCGCGGGCCTCTGCGGTCTTGGCATAGCTGATGGCCAGGGGGACATTGGGGAGATCGGGAAAAGGTTCCGGAACCGTCTGGAGAACTACCACCACGTCGCCGCTTTCCAGAGACTTGCGCCACGTAGAACGCATGGAGGTCCACCCCCAGGAGGCGCCGGCAAGTTCGCCCTGTTCCACGGCCAGACGGATGTCAGCCGTACCTTTATAGCCGGAAACCAATTGGATCGGAAGCCCCAACGCCGCCCTCAGTAGGCGTATGACGTTATCCGAAGCAGCGCCGGGTCCTGTCCCGCCCATTTTTACCGGTGTCTTTGCGGCCATCCATTTTTCCATGCTGGTAATGCCGCTCTTTTTTGAAAAGGCATAGGCGCATTCTTCCTTGGCGGCAGCGCCCAGGTAAACTAATTTTCGTGCGTCAAATTCAATTCCAGGCTGTTGCAATACCTGCTTAAAGAAGAGGCCGCCCTCAAAGTGTGCGACGGTAAGCCCGTCCGGTTTGGCAACATTATACAGGTAGTTGGCAGAGATCAGACTTCCCGCACCGATCATGTTTTCCACAAGAACGGTCGGTTTTCCCGGTATATGCTTCCCGATATGGCGGGAGATTGCCCGGGCATAGGTATCGAAGCCGCCACCAGCAGCATAACCAACTACAACGCGGATGGTCTTACCTTCGTAAAATGGCGCCGCTGCAACTGTAGCGGCGGTTATAAGAAAGAAAACCAGAAGAACACCCGCCGGTAAAAAATACTTTTTCATATTCTTTCCCTCCGTATAGTAAAATACATCCCCGTTTAAGGTCGTTGACGAAATTACGGAAACCCACCGGGGCAAACCTGCTAATGCATGCTTGCCCCGCCATCTACATTCAGCAACTGTCCGGTGATGAAATCGCTGTGACGGGAGGCCAGGAACAAAACAGTTCCCGTCAGGTCATTTGGCAATTCCGATCTTTTGAGGCAGCGGTCAGTTACGGCCTTCTTAAACCGCTCGGCCGGAGAAACCTGCTCATTTACACCGCTATCGGTGAGGCCTGGGGAGACGGCGTTAACCGTGATGCCCTCCTCGCCGACCTCGCGTGCCAGAGCGCGGGTAAAGCCCACCACGCCTGCCTTGGAGGTAACATAATGAAGAAAGTGAGGCGAACCCTTAAAGATGCTTGAGGAGGAAATATTGATGATTTTGCCGTATTGCTGCTGTTTCATATAGGGGAAAACCGCCTGAGAGCAGAAGAGCATCCCTCTCAGGTTGACGGCCATCACCTGATTCCATTCCTCGCCCTCGATCTCCATAAATGACTTCCTCGTCAGCGTGGAGTAGATGGCGGCATTATTGACGAGAACATGGATCCCCTGCCACTCGGCCCATACGTCCCGGGCAAGGTTCCGACAGCTCTCAGCATCCGATACATCCACGTTCCTTGCCACCACTTGATGGCCTTTGTTTTGCAGCTCCGTCGCAATATTTTCCGCTGCCGCCTGATCGATATCGGCAATCGCCACCCGTGCGCCTGATGCGGCAAATGCCTCGACATAAGCCCGGCCGATACCTTTACCGCCGCCTGTTACGATTACAACTTTGTCCCCCATGTCCCACATAACGTTCTGCCTCCCTTTAAACAGAGTAGAAATGGAATCAGGCGACTATTTCCCCTGAAAACCAGGTTTACGCTTCGCGATGAATGCAGCTACCCCTTCTCGTCCGTCAGCGCTTCCCGCCATTGCCGCCATAGCGCGTGACTCTTTCTCCATCTGGGATTCGAGGCTTTCGGTCGTACCGGAGAGAATTAAACGCTTTGTTTCACCAAAGCATCTGGTTGGTCCTGTTGCCCACTTATAGGCTATATCAAGGGCGCGAGCCAGCACTTGATCATCGGCGACTACCTGATTAATGAGCCCCCACTCCATGGCCTGCCTCGCCGACAATACCGGATTGAGCAGCGCCATCTCCTTGGCGCGGCGAATTCCCACAATGCGCGCCAAGAAAAAGCTGCAGCTTCCGTCCGGGGACAGGCCGGCATTGGTGTAGGCCACGGTGAATTTTGCCGACTCAGCGGCAATGGCGATATCGGTGGTTAACGCCAGGCTGAAGCCTCCACCCGCCGCGGTTCCATTTATGGCGCCAACAACCGGCGCATCCATCCAGTTGAACATGGATATGGCTGCATGGAATGCCTGGGTGATCTCTCTGGTGTAGAGGGAAACTCTTTCACGTTGGGCGACAAAGGCTTTCAGGTCACCCCCTGCGCAGAACATCCGGCCGTTGCCGGTCAACACCACCGCGCGGACATCGGGGTCTTCGTTGCAGCGGATAGCGACATCAAGAAGTTCGCGCGCCATCTCCAGGGTAATCGCATTGCCTTCGTTGGGGCGATTAAGGTGAATCACCGCAACGCCTTTATTTACTTCGAAGGTGATTGAAATGTAGGGCATCGCTTCGTACTCCCTCTATCCATATCCCGTCAAATCTCAGAACATCACATGTTTGGAAAACTCTGCTATGACATCTTTCGGCTGGTTGAAAACGGAATTGATGACCTTCACTATCTCTTTCCCCGGTGTGTACTGAATATCCATAGAAGCCTTCCGGGCGTCTTCCCGCATTTGCGGATCGTCGGCAAGTTTGGCAAAGCCGTCCGCGAGGATATTGATTACCGCAGGCGGAGTGCCGGGGGTGGAGACAAAGGGACGGCCGATAAGGTCGGCGGCGGAAAACATGTACATGACTGCTTTCCCTATCTTACTTGTAGCAATATCTTCATTTACCGGAAGTCGCTCCATACCCTTCTCCGCAACGCGACCGCGAATGAAAGGTCGTACAATTCCCCGATCGATGAAGGGCTTAAGCGAACTGTAAGTCCCCGCACGGCCGTCAACCTCTTTCCGCTCCACAGCCAACATCTGGTCGGCGCTGGAAGGATAGACGATCAACTTAATATTCAGCCCTGCGTACGTCTTCAGCAGGGTGGGAAACTGGCCGCTGATGTCCGTCGGGCCGGAGCAGGCGAGAATAATGGGCGACTTCGACTTCAAAACATCATCAAATGTTTTAAAAGGGAGGTCGGTTCTCATCGTAAGGATAGTGCTTTCAACCGCTGTGGACCCGATCCAGGCATACTTGAGGATATCGAACTTCACCCCTTCAAGTTTGGTCAGCTGGGCAAAAGGGATGGTCCGGTTGAATGTGCCAATCGTAAGACCGTCCGGTTTGGCAATGTTGTAAACATAATTGGCGGCAATAATGCTGCTTGCGCCTTCCATGTTCTCGATAATGATCGCCGGCTTGCCTGGTATATATTTGGGAAGGTGTTTTGCCACCAGCCGCGCCATACGATCATACCCGCCACCGGGCTTATATCCCACCACAATTCTAATTATTTTTCCTTCATAGTAAGGCGCTGCCACGGCTTCCGACAAACTAAGAAAGATGAAAAAAAGAAAAGCGAAAATGGCAATGATATATTTATTCATGATCTCTCCTTTTAAAATTTGACGTATTTGCCAAATTCATTCACGATATCCAGCGGCTGATTGAGCAAATGTTTCAATACCTTCTGGACTTCCTGGGCGGGAACATATTCGAGGGCCATTTTATTTTTTTTCGCATCTTCCTGCGCTGCGGGGTCTTTAGCCACTTTTGCGAAGGCGTCCCGTAGCACGTTCATTGTCGCCTCCGGGGTTCCCGGGGGAGCAACATAGGGACGGCCCATGCTGTCTGGCGCGGAACGCATGGCCAAGAGCGTTTTACCTTTTTTATCCGCCGCAATATCTTCATCAACCGGCAAATGCTCGATTCCAGGCTCAGAGATCCTCCCTCGGATCAGAGGGCGCACCATTCCCCTATCAATAAACGGTTTAAAGGAGCTATAGGATCCGCCCCTACCATCCACCTCCTTCCGCTCGACGGCCAACATAGCATCAGCGCTCGAAGGATAGACAATCAATCTTGGATTGAGGCTGGCAAACTCCTTCAGAAGGACGATATGTTGGTGGTCTGAAGACCCTGGACCTATGGTTCCAAAGGGGATGGCTTCTTTCACCTTCTTGAGATCGTCGAACGTCTTATACGGAAGATCATTCCGTATCGTAATGACAGAAGCCTCGACAGCCGCCGATCCTATCCAGGCGAACTTAGTCAGATCAAACTTGCCGCCCTCTGCTTTCAGCAATTGAGCAAAAACAAGTCCCCGGTTGAAGGTAGCGATGGTCATGCCATCGGGTTTCGCAATCTTATATGAGTAGTTGGCGGCAAGCATGCTGTCCGCGCCGGGCATATTCTGGACTAAAACGGTCGGTTTCCCGGGAATGTGATTGGGAAGGTGTTTTGCCAGAATCCGCGCCATGCGGTCGTATCCTCCACCCGGACCATAGCCCACGATGATGGTGATCACTTTCCCCGCGTAATAAGGCGCCGCCACGGCTTCCGGCAAATTAAGACAGATGAAAAAAAGAAAAGCAAAAAAGGCAACGATATGCTTTTTCATGACCTCTCCCTCCGTTTCATTAACCCCTTGATTAACCTCTCCCCCTTACCAACGAGCCCGGGGCAATCGTTTACCGTCTTAATCACGAACGTTCTGTACAAACCAATCCGTGGGCACTTGGCGACCGATACCGAGAGCCAAAACCTTCCGATAGACGAGACCCCCGACCGCTGCAAATTGAAGCCCCTGATTTCCCATGTTGTGATAAAAGGTGATTTGATCTTCCGAGGTCCTGCCTTGCGCGCGTCCGTAAACAAGGTCGCAGAAATCCGGATAGTCACCCCGAAACCCGTTTCCCGGCGTCTTGGGCGGCAGGCGTTGCATCTGCTCTTTCGTGCCGCCAATCCAAGCGACCGGACTCATGCCGATCTCCATGCATATCCGCTCCGTCTCCGGCATTTTGAGCCCGCCGATCCCCTGACGGATTTTTACGTCGAATCTGGACTCTGTATCTTGAGACACTTCGCCGGGCCCTAACATGGCCACATGCATGCCGGGCTCAAGCCAGTCCCGTTCGAAGGTCGGACTCATGCTGTCGGTCGCAGTCGAAAGAATATCAACGCCGCGGACAGCTTCGCGCGCCGAATCTACAGGCACAACCTCGATCCGTAGCTTTTCGCTCATTTCTCGCGCGTAGGTTTCGCGGTTTTTCCGCGTCGGACTGTAAACCTTACAGGTTCTAATAGGCCGAACGGCACAAAACGCCTCAAGAAATGTACGGGCCATTCCGCCGGAGCCGAGCATGCCAACCACCGTTGCATCTTTGCGCGCCAAATGCTTTGTCCCGATGCCGGCCCCCCCACCGACCCGCATGTGCTGCAGAACGCCATCATTCATTATGGCAAGCGGCTCACCATTCTTTGAAGAAAACAGCATCATCAAGCCGCAGAACGTTCCAGGTTCGATACAGTATTTCTCTTCCGTCCAGCCACCATTGCCCCTTTGCGGCCACGTGATCACGTCAGATTTCATGCGAATCGCCAGAATCCCCTCGTACCATCCTTCCATGGTCCCCCAACGGTAATATCCGTCGGTGCGGTCTGCCGGCGTATACATGTCTATACGCGGACGGTGAATGGCCTCGCCGGTCTCAAGTGCTTTGAAGGCTATTTCCTGGACATTAATGCATTCCTTCATCGAAAGGACTTGCTCTACCATATTATTATGAATGAATAGCATTCTTGTCCCTCCAAGTGGAAAACACTAAAACTTTAAGTAATTGCTAAATTCATTGGTGATATTGGGCGGCTGATTGAGCAAATATTTCAATAGCTTCTGGACCTCCTGGGCGGGAGCATATTCTATGGCCATTTTATTTATTGCCGCATTTTTCTGCACCTCAGGGGCCGTTGCCATCTTTGCAAAGGCGTTCCTTAGCGTGTTCATTACCGCCTCCGGGGTTCCCGGGGGAGCTACATAGGGCCGACCGATCCGATCAACGGTTGAAAGCATAGCCATTATGGTCTTTCCTTTTTCATCAGTGGTGAGTCCCTCATTTACCTGTAACGTTTCAATTCCCGGTTCAGATGTCCTCCCACGGATCAAAGGGCGCACCACCCCCCTCTCGATGAATGGTTTGAGTGAGCTATAAGCGCCCGCGCGACCGTCAATCTCTTTCCGTTCCAGGGCCAGCATGCATTCAGCATTTGAAGGATAGGTAATCATCTTCATCTTCAGCCCCAGAAATTCTCTTAAAAGGACGGGTAAAACATTAGTAGGATCCCCACCCCCCGTTCCTCCTATGGCAATAGGCTCTTTTGCTTTCTGAAGATCATTAAAAGTCTTATATGGCAGATCTGCCCGGATAACAAATATGAGGGCTTCTACAGCGGATGATCCTATCCATGAGTACTTTGTCAGGTCAAACCTTACCCCCTCTATCTTTGTTAATTGGGCAAAAGGAAGACCTCTGCTGAAAGTGCCGATGGTCAGGCCGTCGGGTTTGGCGATGTTATATAGATAATTGGCGGCAATCATGCTGTCCGCGCCGGGCATATTCTGGACCAGAACGGTCGGTTTCCCGGGAATGTAATTGGGAAGGTGTTTCGCCAGAATCCGCGCCATGCGGTCGTATCCTCCGCCTGGGCCATAACCCACGACGATGGTTATCACCTTGTCGGCGTAATAGGGCGCTGCCGGCGAACTGCCGGGAGAGATTAACACTGACAGGAAAAATAAAACAGTCAATACCGATACGATATATCTTCTCATAGTTTCCCTCCTTTATTTCTGTAAAAGGACATCCGTATTCTTTTCCACCTCTTTGATAGTATCTTCCACCACCCGACGATACTTTCCGTGATCCATCGGGATAATCGTCATCTTTGCCTTTTCAGCCCAGTTTAAAAATTCAGGGTCAGCGGCTGCCTTGGTAAAAGCCTTTTCCAAAATCTTCACCTTCTCAATCGGCAGATTGGGCGGCCCTGCAACTCCATCAATACCAGGAATAGCGTTAATGGTGAAGCCTAATTCCTTTGGAATGGGCACCTGAGGGAAAGCCTTATCTCTTTTGTCGTCAATAACGAGGAGGGGTTTGAGTTTCCCGGCCTGGACCAAAGGAAGAGCGTTTGTTGTGATGGCGACGGCAAAATCAACATGTTTCCCTGCCAGAGCTGCGAGGGCAGCAGCGCTGTCAAAATGGACATGCTTTACGTCTTTTAGTCCAAGACCGTTTGCCATCACCAGGGCGGCAAGATGGGGAGACGTTCCGATTCCCGATGTGGCATTCGTGAGTTGTTTTGATTTTCCGGCTTTGATTAATTCGTCTAGGCTTTTATAGGTGTTCTCTGCCACAACTAAAATCTGAGGGGCAACGAAGCAGGCAAAAATCGGGGTAAATTCTTTTGTCTTATATTCGACAGAAGCCAGATGCTCTCCTAAAATAACTGCCGGAAGAGGAAGAATGCCAATCGTATGGCCATCCGGTTTGGCCTTAAACAATTTGGTATAGCCGATACGACCGCCTGCACCGGGGAAATTCTGGATCACAACACGAACCCCCAAGTATTTCTCCACATACGGGAGGATCCCTCTGGCCTGAATATCCGTCTTGCCTCCCGGCGCAAATCCGACCAAATAGTTTATCGGCCCCTCCGGAAAATCGGATTTCTTTTCCGCACCCATCAGCTCTCCTGCATCAAGAAAGAGTAAGACTCCGGCAATGAGCAGACTGATTTTCCTCATAGGTATCCCTCCTTTTTCAAGTTATTTCAACAGGTAGGAGAATTTATCCCAGGCCTTCTTGGCCACCTCCGGGGTCGGCATGTTTACCCGCGGGAACTTGTCGCGCCAGGCGAAAGGGCGGCAGGCGTCAATAATGGCGCGCGAATTCGTGAAATCTCGGGCTTCGCGACTATGCGGGCTGATACGGGGGTCAAGGGGGGTGCTCCAGGTATTCCGGATAATGTCGATGGAGTCGATCGGATCGCAACGGGTACTGACGGCCCACATGACATCATCGAGGTTGGTGACATCAATGTCATCATCAACAACGACGACGAATTTCCCGGCATAATCACCCACACCGCACTGTGAGGCGATAAGCCCGGCCTGCTTGGCGTGCCCACCATAGCGCTGTTTGATGGACAGGGCGGTAAACATGCGCGAACCGCCGCACTCATGCATCCAGACGGCTTGCACATCGGGCACACCCGCTTTTGTCACCTGATCCCAGAGAAGCGCCGAGCGCATTACCGCCCGGAACCGAGAAATCTCGTCCGGCGGATGCTGGGGCGGACAGCCGTAGATAATGGGGTCGTTACGATGGTAGACGGCCTTGATGTCCAAAACCGGTTCGTTGCGGACGTCACTCGCGTAATAGCCCGTCCATTCGCCGAAAGGTCCTTCCGGTTTCACGTTCCCTGGTTCAACAAAGCCTTCGAGCACAATCTCCGCATTAGCGGGGAACGGCAGTCCTGTAATCTTTCCCTTAACCACCTGAACAGGCTTGCCGCGGAGAGCCCCGGCGACGTCGTATTCGCAGATATCTTGAGCCAACTCCGTAGAGGTGATGAGAAACAGGAGGGGATCGCCGCCGATGACAATACAGACCGGCATGGGTTTCCCGGCCGCCATGTATTTGTCGCGATGGATGCGGCCGTGTTTTCCGGGTGAGATGTAGAAACCCACGCTCTTCGCGTCGTGCATCATGACCCGGTAAGTGCCTGCATTTACCCAGCCGGTGTCCGGATCCCGGGTGACGTTGTAGGAACCGGTGCCGATATACCTGCCGCCATCGGCCTCGTGCCATAGGGGCGTGGGGAATTTGGCAATGTCCACATCATCTCCCCTCATGATGTTCTCCAGGACAGAACCCTTTGCCGCTACCTCGTAAGGGATCGGTTTGGCGGAGCGTTCGCGGTAAAAATCAAGGAAGGCGCGGCTGAGCTCGAATTTACTGAGGTCCGTGGGAAAACCCAGGGTCATATTCATGCGCCTGCCGCCGAGCAAATTCACCAGAATGCGATTGCCGGCAGGCACCCCGGGAACCTGATCAAAAAGGACCGCGGGCGCTTTTTCGTCATGCTGCAGAAGTTCCGCCGCCATGCCGATATCCTCCTGCCAGGTGGCGCCCTGCACCCGGCGCAACTCCCCCAGTTTATCGGCTCCATCCATCCATTGTCGCAAGTCATCAAATGGTATGTGGTGCTTTATGCTTTTTCCTGCTTTCGTCATTTTCCCCTCCTCTATTTCTGATTATTGAAATATTTTTACAGTCGTCCTCATTGGCTCTACCTATCACAGCGCAGCCCATCTTTAAAAGTTTTGCTGCCGTTTTGCCCAAGATTTCCTCCTTTGCATTTTCCGGAAGGTCCAGACTTCGCAATGCGGAAATATATGCCCGGAGCGCCCCCATACCCTTTCCCAAATTTGTATTCACGCCGGTAAAATCCTGGGGGTAGTCTGAGCCAAAAACCAGTCGATCCGGCCTGATACCGAGCAGGGCGCAATGCACGGCGACAAGGCCGCCCTCAAACCCCGCCGTGTTGAAATAAAGCAGGTCAAAGTATTCTTCAAAAGGACGATTGAGCGTTCCGAACCGGTACGCTTTAGCCATGAGCCGGTCTTTGACTGCCGCAATACCGCCGCCAAAATGGCCAATCACAAACTTAAGGCTGGGGAAGCGATCCAGTATTCCTCCGGCAATGATACGGGTAGCCGCAACGCAAAGATCCAACTCCCGTCCCAGAACCCGGCCCAGATCATAATCTCTGACAAGATTATAACCTTCAGGAAACAATGCCGGATGAACATAGATCGGCACATCAAGTTCCACTACCTTGGCATAGAAATCATAAAGCCGGGGAGAGTCCAGGGAAAGGCCCTCCACCTGGGCGGTAATTGTGACGCCACGCAAGCCCAGGTTCACTATCGCCCGCTCCAATTCTACCAGGCCCCCCTTTCCCCCCAGGACCGGGAGATGGGCGAGCCCCACAAACCTGCCGGGATACAGGCGTTGTAAGTCAGCCAGATCGTCATTTATCAGGCGACAATCCTCTAAGGGGGCATCCCATCCCAGTACACAGGAGAGCACCGAAACATCGACACCCGCCTCATCCATATCGCTCAGCTGGGCGTTCATGTCATAAAGCTTGGGATGCACCGTAAGACGACGGATGCCTCCGCTTTCCACGAAGGTCACTTTATCCGATATCAAATTTTTTTTTCGCGCAAGCTTTGCCGGAATGTAATGGTGCTCAAAATCAAAAACCATTCTTCCCTCCTCATAAAGAAGTATGCTAACCGTGTCAGGCAAGCACAAACATTTTTCACTGATGAAACTATTTTTGGAGGAGAAAGTCTTTATATTTTTCTACTTCTTTAGCCATACCCTCCGTCGCTTGACGAAGTTTTCCGCGATTCATCGGGACGATATTCATGCCTGCATTCCGGGCCCAGTCTAAGAATTGCGGGTCGGCGGCCGCTTTGGTAAAAGCCGCTTCCAATATCTTTACTTTCTCAAGCGGCAGATGGGGCGGTCCGGCAACTCCATCAATACCGGCAATCGTCGTCATTTTCACCCCCAACTCCTTCGGGGTCGGCACCTGAGGAAAAGCGCCATCCCTTTCGTCGGAGAGAACAAGAAGGGGTTTAAGTTTTCCGGCCCGGACTAAAGGGACGGCGGAAGGCATATTGGTAATAGAAAAATCTACGTGTTTACCGACCAGGGCTACAATGGAGGGACCGGAACTATCAAAATGGATGTGCCTTACTTCCTTTAACCCCAAACCGTTCGCTACGACGATTCCCGCAAGGTGCGACGATGTCCCATACCCCGGGGTGGCGTTTGCAAGGGGTTTCAGTTTCCCCGCCTTAACAAACTCATCAATATTCTGGTAGGTATCGGACGGGACTACCAGCACCTGAGGGGCGACAAAACAGGAAAAAATCGGGGTAAATTCCGATGTCTTGTATTCGACAGAAGCAAGATGTTCTCCTAAAATCATCGACGGAAGAGAAAATTGGCCAATCGTATACCCTTCCGGTTTGGCCTTAAATAATTTAGTGTAGCCGATACGGCCGCCCGCGCCCGGGAAATTCTGGATCACAACACGAACCCCCAGGTATTTCTCCACATAGGGGATGATCCCTCTGGCCTGAATATCCGTCTTACCTCCCGGCGCAAATGCTACAAGAAAGTTTATCGGACCTTGCGGAAAATCGGATTTCTTTTCCGCACCCATCAGCTCTCCCGTACCAAAAAAGAGCATGACTCCGGCAATGAGCAGACTGATTTTCTTCATAAGGGTCCCTCCTCTAAATGAACTGCATGAAATCCCCCGCAATGTCTTCGGATCTGCCTCCGTCCGGTTGATTGGCGTTGAGTAGCCCGGTTTCTCCCGATATACGGTTTGATGCTTGTTTCCTCCGTTTACCGCCTGGCTTCCCAAAGAAGATCCTATTACTGTGAGAACGACATCCGCGACAACTCTTCGGCAACTTCTTTGAGCCCCACGCTTTCCAGCCGCTGACGGGTCGGAACCCCATTGCCGTCCCAGCCTCTTTTTGCGTAATATATTTGCAGCAGCTCTTCGAACGGTTTTCTTTCAATCTTTTTTCCCTTCTGAGGACCTGACGGCATCGGTTCAAAATATCGTGGAGAGGGAATATCATCCTTTCCCGTAATGCCTTCGCGGACGCTAAATGCTCTTTCAATTTGCCAACAGCGATCCAAAACTTGGTTGAATTTATCAACATTGGTCTTACGGCCAGTGACCATTGAAACAAGTTTTGCCATGGCGGATAAATTTACCGATTCCTGGGCCATCCACTCTGTATTAAATTTACAGATCTCAAGTGTATCGGCGGCGCAACAAATCATTTCACTTAAAATAACAATATCGGCTCTGACAGGGTCGTAAGCCTGGAAGTCCGTTGCCTTCGGAGATTTGAACTTCTTATCCCAGTATTGATCCTCAAACAGCTTTTTAAGCTCACTGTCCTCCCATACCGAATACGTTGGCATGCCCCGCAGATGGCAGGCGCCCCGTGTTGATACCGAGTAGTTTAAAGCCCTGCCCAGATCGCTTCGAAAATCCGTAACTTCGTCAAGCCATTTTACATTGTTGGCATACCGGGCAGCCTCATCGCCCTTTTTCCTTTCCAATTTCTGCAGGAAAATCCGTTTCCCCTCGGCCAATAAATCCCCGATATCCTCCCGGTACGCTATCTTGCGCACCAGCTCGACAATCAGCCCATGGTCCCCCCAATTCAATTCTATCCCGTTGGTGTCTTCCTTCGTGAGTATGCCTCGCTGAAAAAGCTCCATTGCAAAAGCAATCATGAGGCCGGTAGACATGGTATCCAGACCATATTGGGATGCCAGTTCATGACACTTGCCAATCGAATCAAGCCGCGGATTGTCAAGCTGATTGCCAAAACACCCGATTGTTCCCCACTCCATGCCTTCCGCAAAAGTCCCTGCATAGGGGCCTTCCTTAACGACAAAGCCATGCGCGCAGTGCATCGGACATCCAAAACAGGCTTTTGATTTGACAACCATTTTATCGACAAAGGTTTCACCGAAGATTTCACGAGCCTTTTCTGCGGGCCAGTGCGTATCCTGTTTATTGCGAATGCCCATTTCTCCCCGCTGATGCTTCGGCTCAATGAGCGTGGTCGTGCCATACTTGCTCCAACGTGGATAAACTGCCGATGCGTAAATCTCTTTATATAAATTTTTCACATGGTCGAGGTATTCCTTCATATGGGCAACCTTGAGCGAACCGGAACCGCGCACCACTACGCCCTTTAAGTTTTTGGAGCCCATTACTGCGCCCATGCCGCATCTTCCCGGCGCCCGATAGAGATTGGCGATCGGACAGGCAAATCTCACCAGATTTTCTCCGGCAGGCCCGATAAGCAAAGTTTTTACTTCGAGATCGCCGATTTCATCCGTCTTTATAACCTGGTCCGCCTCAAAAACCGTTTTACCCCAAAGCATGGAGGCATCGCGAATTTCGATATTGCCGTCATCAATCCACAGGTAAACCGGCTTGGGAGATCTTCCGGATATTACAACATGGTCATAACCTGCATACTTAAGTTCAGCGCCGAAATCGCCGCCGCAATTGGCATCGCCATGGATTCCCGTGAGTGGTGATTTGGCGGTAACGGTAAATCTACCGGTCCCCGGTCCAAGAATTCCGGTGAGCGGTCCCGTACCGATAATCAATCTGTTTTCCGGTCCCAACGGATCCGCGTTGGGGGGGACTTCATCAAACAAAATCTTGGAATTGAGAGCTCTGCCGCCGAGATACATGTCTTTCCATTCTTCCGGAAACGGCTGCTTTATGATTTCGCCGTCCGTCAAGTTAACTCTCAATATTATCCCAGCCCAACCACAGTCGCCTGACATCAATACATCCTCCTCTTCACAAACGTTATTTTATCAACGTTTCCCGTAATAACGTTCATATTCACTCCCCGGAATTTTCCATTTTTTTATTAATGATTTGGCCGTTTTTTCTACGGCTTCCCATCTTTTCTTTTGCGATAGGGCCTGGTCATGAGCTGATTCCAAGGCCCCCGATGGACACCATGAAACGCATTGCGGGTCACCCGCACACAGATCACAAACAATCGCTTTATTGTTAAATGAATCTACGGATATCGCTCCAAACGGGCAGGCTTCAACGCATTGTTGACAGCCGGTACAAAGCTTTTCATCAATGTGCACGGCGCCATTCTGCTCTTTCTTGATCGCGGCGGTCGGACAACTGCCGGCGCACAAGGGATTCGGACACTGCCTGCATACAAGCGGTATATCGATAAAAAACCGCTCCATTTTGACAATGTGTATCCGTGACCTTTTTGGATTGAACTCATTATGCTTGGTGGCGCTGCAGATCAATTCACAAACCCTGCATCCCGTGCATTTTTCGGGGTTTATTCTTATTCTTTGTTCCAAAACCATCTCCATCTCCCATTTGACATGACAGGTTCAAGCTGTTGATTCTCTTTTATGAACAGATCGCATTTTTTACGACGCGGCGTCTTTCGATAAGGCTTGCCGGGCCTCTGTGATCCATTCCGGTTGAGGTCCGCGCTGGAAAGGATAGAAGAGACGATGCCCTTTAATAGCCAGTGTGCGCATGAAGGAAGACCGCTGGGACAGTTCCCGGATGGAGTTATGAAACCAGTGATTGGGCAAATTCCAGGGACAGACTGCTTGGCAAATACCGCAGGTATGCCCGATCGTATCCCAGTAGCGGCGGCACTTGTCGCCATCAAACGGCCACCTTCTCACCCCTCGGATCACTTCCGTCCCACCTGTGGTAATCGCCTTGCTCGGGCAGGTTTCCGCACAGATATTGCACTTGCGACAAAAATCTTGCAGTCCAAAATCCACCGGTTTGTCTGTTGCCAGAGGCAAATCCGTGGCCACCGCACCGGGGCGGAAGTTGTTGCCGAACTCCTTCGTGACCACGAAGGAACATCGTCCTTGTTCTCCGATGCCTGCGTCAACAAAGGCCGGGACAACCTGATAGGGTGAGTTTTCGGAGGTGAGGGCCTTGGCAGGCCACCCGAGCGACCGGATAAACTGGGCCAGAATAACGGAAAGCAGCGAAGCATAGGTATATATCCAGCCCACCTCCAAATGTTCCGCAATTCCATCGCCTGTTGCCATCATCGCCCGGTTCTGGGGGATGGCCATGCAAATAATGTTTTTATAGTTTAAATCGACCGGCTTGCCATAGGGCTCCAGGGTGTAAGGTCGCGCGTAATGGGTGTACACCCAACTCTGATTGAGGGGCGTAATCCTTATGGTAGCCGCGCCCAGGTAACGGGCATAGGATTTGATAATTCGGGCTAAGGCCTGCGGGTCAGCGTTCACCTTTTCATCAATTTCCACCTTGTGGCGGGCGGAAACCGTTCCTTCCACAATTTCGGGAAGTCCCAAGACCCGGCGACTGTAAAAAACGGACGGCCCAAATTGGGAACCGATGGGATCTTCCTTTTGCCCACGGGCATGATCTTTGCTGCGGCGGCGCCTGTTCTCGTCGTCCCATTCCTTCAGTTCAGGATGACGGCCGTAGTATTCATTATACTCCATAGTTCCCGGAACGAGATAGGCCCGGGCCGTGGGATGGTCACGCTGGTCATATCGTTCCACCTTGCCCACTATTTCATAAGTAGGATTTTCCCTTTCAGGAGCAGGGTTGCCCTCATCCTCTTTGTAACGTTCTTTAAATCCAAGGATGGCATCCTGCTGGGACAATAT
This sequence comes from uncultured Syntrophales bacterium, assembly GCA_964614365.1. Taxonomy (GTDB): domain Bacteria; phylum Desulfobacterota; class Syntrophia; order Syntrophales; family JACQWR01; genus JACQWR01. Next base: position 55,507 of record CAZTLA010000001.1, read on the forward strand.
TCCTTTTTTCATCTTTCTCCTTTTCAGATGTTTTGACATTCATCAGTCACGGGGCTTTTTTCTTGAAGAAATTCCTGACCCTTTCCCGTTTCCAGTCGGCGGATTTCAGCCATGCGTCCGCGGGCAGCAATTCCACCTCGGCAATGCAGCGAATCTCCGTTACGTCTTCCACATCAAGTCCCAACCTGGCGGCGATCTCCAAGTCGGAGAGACAACTGGTTTCCCTTTGCGCCACGAGTCCGTCGTAATACTGGATTGCGGGACTCATCTCCAGTACCAGATGCTTGTACCTGTTGTAGAGTTCAGGCGAAAGATATTTAGCCACGTACGACATCTCCTCCTTCACAGTACAGGAATGTGATTCTTTATGCTCGATGCAGCAGCCTTCACAATGGTTCGGAATCTTTAATATTGGCCTTCAGATGACGCGCCTCCGCACAAACGGGACACCTCCGGAGGCATTCGCCGCATTGCCCCGTGGTGTTGGCGGCGGCAATAGTTTCCATCAGGCCATGACAAAAACTTCCCAGCAGGATGCTTCTTCTCGCCTCAGGATTCGGCTCAGCGGCAGCTTCCATGAGGAGTCTCTGAAGGGCGCCGGAGCCGAGGTTCTGCGCCCGCGTGGAGCAGATCCTCCGGTCATATCTCATCCACTTTATCCGCTCCCCCTCGATCTCTCCGGAAAGACACTCCGGACAGGTTTCCAGGCAGGGCGTCATTTTTTTTCGTTTCCACATCCTGATGCAGGCAGGATGCGGGCAGACCGGTTTTTTCATGGGGCCGTCGGCCTTGAGCGGCATGGCAGTAATGCAGGCGGAAAGGCTTAAAATTCCCAGCTCCTCGTTGAGAATGATGGCGGCCGCCAGGGAGCGCGTTCCCAGTCCGGCCATCTCGGCGCAAAGCTTAAGGCTCAGGCTGGGGTTGAGCCCTATCGCTGGAGGAATGCGTCCGATGGAATAATAACCGTATTTCGCCTCTATGAACTTAGCCGTATCCAGGGAAATTCCCCAGCGGATGCGGGGAAAATCCCTGTTCTCATAATGGGTGCGGTAATCAGGGCTTTGCCATGCGCCTCTCGGTGCGAGGTGTCCGGCATAGACGATTACGCTTTGAGCGCCCGTAAGTACGTCATTGGGACGATGGCCCGGCGGGGCATATTTGTTGATATCGGCAACAGAGGCGATGCCGACTTGGTTGGCGCCCCGCTTCAATCCAAATTGTTTGATTTCTTCCTCAGGCGTCATTATTTTTCTGCTGCTTGCTCCTATTTGATCATATTGGGAAGCCACAGGAAAAGGTCGGGAAAGAGCATCACGATGACGATGCCCATCAGGTGCATCAGGGCGAACGGCCAGACACTGATAAAGATGTCCAGCATGGAGATTTCCTTCGGAACAATCGCCTTGGCCACATAGAGATTGAGACCGAAGGGAGGGGTAATACAACCCAGTTCCAGGTTGATCATCATCATGATGGCGAACCAGAGGGGATCAAAATGCAATAACGTAATGATCGGCGTAAAGATCGGAACCGTGATAAATATAATGGAGGTGGGGTCCATTAAGCACCCTAAAAAAACGACCAATAGCTGTATCGCGATGAGGATCCACCACCGTGAAACAGGGAGGCTCGCTACGGCGTCGGCTACCTGCGATGCTATCCCCGTATAGGCAAGAAGCTGGCCAAAGGCTTTCGACCCCATAATGATCAAGAAGATCATGCATGACACTCTCACTGTTCCGGTTAAGGATTCTTTGATGTTGGCCCATTTCAAATCACCCATCAGACCTGCCAGCAGGAAGGCTCCGCCGGCACCTAAGGCGGCCGCTTCCGATGCCGTAGCAATCCCCAAATAGATCAACCCCATGACTAAAAAGAAGATGAAACAGAGGGGGAGAATATGGACCGTGGAGCGGATTTTTTCACCAACGCTCACCTTTTCCAAGGGGATGTCGGCGTCGGAAGGAGCCAACTCCGGCTGGATCATTACCCGAATGATCAAATAGATGATAAACATCCCTCCGATCATGATTCCCGGCATAATGCCTGCGATCAAGAGCTTGCCTACAGAGACGTTCGCAATGCTGGCATACACCACCGCAATGATACTGGGAGGGATCAGAATATCGAGGGCGGCCCCGCCCAGGACCGCGCCGCTGGCGAGTATCTTGTTATAACCCCGCTTCAGCATCTCCGGAATCATTGTCTTGCCGATGACGGCAGTACAGGCCATGCTGGAACCGCTCACGGCGCCAAACAACATCGCATTGAGCACTGTCAGCACGGCAATCCTCGCCGGCATCCTTCCTAAAAGCTTATCGATCACATTGAAGGCGCGGTTTGCCATTCCGGAGAACGTGATGGCGTCCCCCATTAATACGAACATGGGGATTGCCACCAGCACGAAATTGGCAATGCCGCTCACGGCGCTGAAACCGACAATGCTTACGGCCGGCCATCCGCCGCAAAAAATGTATAAGCCGATAATATTCAAGAGGCCGAAACTGAAGGCCACTGGTATGCCGCTGGCGAAAAAAACGAGTATCCCAATAATAATAAAAATTAGTATCGAATGCCATTCCATTATTCAGCCCTCCCCTCGGCTGGATAGCTCTTGACGGCCGTACGATAGAAAAACGAAATGTTCTACAATTTGCCTGATCAGTTGAATGCACAAGAGAAGGCCTCCGAAAGGGATGACTGCATATACTGACCACAAAGGCACGCTGAATAATCCACCCGCTGTCCTCTCCTGCGTAACGAGGCTATCCCAAAAACTATTCCCGGCGATATAGGTGAAGACGAGACAGAAGAACAGAGCGAGGGTGTCCTGAATAATGCCCATGATCTCTTGGTTCTTTCTTTTCAGCAGGGTGACAACGATATCCACCCTCGTATGTTCACCGAGCCTGAGAACATAGGCTGATCCGAGAAAGGTAACATAGACTAATAAAATTTCACTTATATCGTTTACCCAGGTCGTCGGCCTTTTTACCAGGTACCTCATAAACACCTCATAGATGATAATGAGGGTAATGAAGACGACGACCGCTCCTGCCAAGAGTGCTAAGAAATCGTTGAGGCGGTCAAACCACTTAATGAAAGACGCCGATATCCTCTTGAATTTTTTCATCGTCCCTCCCCGTTGGTTCTTCCATGTTTTTTCCCTCTCCGCTGCTTGTCGGCAGAGAGGAGGGAAAACTAGTAAGAATTTTACTTGAGATACGGCAACATCTTTTCATAGATGGGTGGGCCAAACTTCGGGGCCCTCTTAACAATCCAATCTTTCACGGCGGGTCCGGAGCGGGATTCGTTGAGCTTTGCGACATCCTTATTGGATAGATGGATAATCTTTAATCCGTGTTTTTCCTGAGCCTCTTTTAAACGGGCTTTATCCATCTCATCATAGTATTTGTTGGCATCTACTTCTGTCGCAATCATCACCTCTTTAATCATGGTTTTAAGGTTTTCCGGAATTGAATTCCATTTTTTCTCCCCCACATATATTCCGCCATAGGCGGCATAAACAGGGGGGGAAATGACATATTTCATTACTTCATACTCTTTATATTCAATAAGAGATATGACATTCCGAATGGCGCCGTCCACGACCCCTCTTTGCAAACCCTCATAGGTTTCAGCGCTGGCAATTTTGACCACGGAAGCGCCTAATTCTCCAAAAAGCACATCGCCCAGTCCACCCATGCCCCGGAGCTTTAAGCCTCTCACATCGTCTAATTTGGAGACCGGCTTGCTGGTCATGATATAAAAGGGCATTCCAATCCATAAATTTCCCAGAAAAGCCACCTTGCCTCGTTCGAGATAGGCCTGGGCATAGGTTTCCCATATCCCACTTTCCCGAAAAGCTTTTAATTCATATTTATGCTTGGCCAAACCCGGAATCGAACCTTCCGGCACAATGCCGGTATAATAGTCCTGGCAGCTATGAGTCATATCGATAGTCTCTGTGGAAATAGCCTTTAACTGGTCGAAGACAGAAACTACTTCAGGACCCCCCAGGAGTTTGATCTCTAACTCTCCTTTCGCCCGATCATTAACCCGTTTGATAAACTCTTTATAATAATCATTCCCCACATGCGTTACAGGCCAAGCAGTAATGGCTTTGATCACAATCTTTGGCGCCGCCTCACTTTCCTTCGGTGGAAATCCCATCAAGAATAACCCCACCCCGACAAAAACTGCCGATAATAAAATTGTCTTTTTCATAATTTCCCCCCTCCATTTAAAATTTCCTTACTCCCTCTCTATATCTACTTCAGGTAAGGCAGCATTTTTTCATACATGGGCGGGCCGAATTTAGGGGCCTTCTGTGAGATCCAATCTTTTATCGCTGCTCCGGAACGAATTTCCCCGATCTTGGCAATATCACTATTCGATAGCTGAATAACCTTCATGCCGTGTTTCTCCTGCACTTCCTTCAAATTTGCCTTGTCCATATCATCGTAGTATTTACGCGCTTCCTCCTCTGTCACGATCATCACCTCTTTCAGCATCGTTTGCAGATGCCTGGGCAGGGAATTGAATTTTTTCTCCGATATCCAAACTCCGCCATAGGCTGCATAGATAGGGGGATAAAGAATGTATTTCATCACCTCATATTCTTTGAATTCTTTCAGGGAGATCGTATTTCTGAACGCCCCGTCCACAACTCCCCTCTGCAATCCCTCATAGGTTTCGGCGCTGGCAATCCTGACGATCGAGACCCCCAATTCTCCCATAACGACATCGCCCAGTCCGCCGAACCCTCTCAGCTTCAAGCCCTTAACGTCCTCCAACTTCGCTACCGGTTTGCGGGACATGACATAAAAGGGCATCCCGATATGGGCGTTCCCTAAAAAGAGCGCTCCGGCCTTTTCGAGGTAAGCCTGAACATACAAATCCCATAGGCCGCTCTCCCGGAAAGCCTTCACCTCAAATTTTGGTTTGGCCAAGTCCGTGATGGTTCCCTCTGGAACCAGGCCGGCAAAATAGGGCTGAGCGCCGTGAACTACATCGACGGTCCCCTTGGAGAGGGCCTTTAATTGATCGAAGGCGGCGACGACCTCGGGACCGCCCAGAAGCTTGATCTCCAATTCTCCTTTGGCCTTTTCATTTACCCGTTTGATGTATTCCTTAAAATAGTCATTATTCGCAGCGGATACGGGCCAGCACGTGACGGCATTGATCACAATCTTTGGCGCCGCCGCCCCACTCTCTTTTACAGACCCCCCTCCCATCAGGAACAACCCCACCCCGACAAAAACTACCGATAACAAAATTGTCTTTTTCATACTCCCCCCCCTTTTGATTTTTTCGTATTGTCAAAACTTTTTTGTCTCTTAGGAAAAAATACCTTTACTTTTAG
>CAZTLA010000002.1:0-42500 GCA_964614365.1 uncultured Syntrophales bacterium
AAGCATACCCTAAAGGGGTGCCCCAGAAAAGACGGGTTGGTCAGACGCTTACGTTTTCAGCGAGTTGGACCACGGAACCATCAGATTAATACGCCGTTGCTTGAGGCGGGGATGGTTCATCATACCTTGTTTTGTCTTGGCAATGAGTATAGCTTTAACAATTAGGAGGGAATTATATGATTCCATTAAAACAAAGGCTTAAAAGGGGCGAAGTTGTATTTGGCCCATGGTGTGTAATTCCTTCCGGAGTTGTTATGAACATAATTGCAGCTTCTGGTTTTGATTTCGTGATAATTGATTTAGAACATAGTCCAGCCTCTTTTGAAACAGCTGAAGAAATGTGCCGGGCAGCTCAATCTGAAGGAGCAAGTCCTATCATTCGATTAGGGCAGATCAATGAGGAACACATTTTAAAGTCATTAGATATAGGTTCGGAAGGGCTAATCGTCGCACATGTGGAAACAGCTAGTGCTGCGGCCAAAGTGATCACTCTTTCCAAATATCATCCCGTTGGGAAGCGTGGTTTTTCTCCTTTCACGAGAGCTGGGAAATATTCTGGAGGCGATATACTGGAACATGCTCACATACAGAACGAAATAACATTAGTAGGGGTGATTCTGGAGGGCAAAAAGGTGCTTGATAATATTGATGCTATTTTAAAAACACAGTTTTTGGATATTATCTATGTGGGCGCTTACGACCTTTCCCAGGCTTTGGGGATGCCCGGAGATGTGAATAATCCAGTAATAAAGAAGCAGATGGAAAAATGCGTACGAAAGATCAGAGACGCTAAAATAGCTGCTGGTGGATACGTTGCAAGAGATACAGAAGATATGGCTTGGATGGTAGATATAGGGATGCAGTTTATTACATATCTGCCCGATTGTGCAGCCATAAGCGAAAAGATGATAGGCGCGGTACAAAATTTTAACCGGGTGCTGAATAGAAAGGAACGAAAGCTATGAAAGTAGTTGGAATGATTCCGGCAAGGCTTCAGTCAAGTCGATTACCGGGAAAGGCTCTGGTGGACATCATGGGGTTGCCCATGGTGATACACACATGCAAGAGGGCTCAACTTGCTAAAAGCCTGGATGAGATATATCTCGCAACTGATAGTGAGCGTATCAGAGATGTGGCCGAGATGCATGGTATTAACGTCATCATGACCGGTTCACACCATATATCTGGCTCGGATAGGTTGGCAGAGGCCTGTCAGTATATAGATTGCGATGTCGTTGTGAATATTCAAGGCGACGAACCTCTCGTAGATCCTGCCCATATTAATGCCATAATAGAACCGCTTAGAAATGATCCATCAATCCAAATTACTGTTGGCATAACTCCATACGGAAAGAAAAACAGCGCCTCAGATATTAAGGCTGTGATAGATCTTTATAGTGATATTATGTATTGTTCCAGGACGGACATACCATCAGATGCTCGTTCCCCAGTTAAGGAGCTGTTCAAAATGGTGTTCATCGTTCCTTTCAGAAAGAAATTTCTTCTTGAATATACGTCTTGGCAGTCTACTCCTCTGGAAAAAATAGAGTTCAATGAATATTTAAGGGTACTTGAACATGGGATAAAAATGCGTGCTGTAATAGTGCACAATGCCAAAATTAGCGTCGATACGCATGAGGATCTGGAAGAAGTAAGAAAAATGATAGTAAAAGATGAATTAAAATATAAATATATGTGTAAAACGAATGGATAAGTGTAAACTAAAAATAATTGATGCAGCCAATATACAAATAGGTGAGCAGTATGTAAATATTGAGAAATGGGAATGGGTTTTTTTGGGGACAGATACTTGTACGCGCGAGAAAATTATTGAGAGGCTGGGGACTGTTAATAGATTCTGTTATGCACGTGAGCTGCAAGAAATCAGTATTAACTATAGGGACACCTACCTTGATTGGTTGGCGCACATAAGCATGAAACAGGACCAGACGATCTGGTGGTCAACTAATATTGCGTATAAAAGCCCTTACACTTCCGATCTTTTTTTGAATCATTGTTATCTGGGGCTTGTAAAGAAATGGATCGACACAGGAGTTAAAAATCGCATTGTTCTCGTTGAGAATCCATGGGTTTTGAAATCGTGCTTATTAAGCTTTCGCGGTACTTCAGCAGATGTTATTGTAAATAAAGCTTATTTTCTGAAAGTCAAGGCGAGAAGATACCTAATGTCCTTTGCTCGCTTATTCTTTCAACTTTATAACTCCTTGAAGCTGTGGATAGGTAGCAGGGCATATTTGTTGTTGCAGAATGATTGCTTGATGGGGAAAGCATCAAGATATGATGTTGATATTTTGAGCATTACATGGGTTGAAGATCGGTCATTTGATTGTGAAGGTAAATATTCCGATCCTTATATAGGAATATTGCATAAATATTACCAGATGAAGGGCTTAAAGGTTCTGACCACTACGCTGCCTATTTTCCCTTACAGACTTTTAAAAAAGGTTTATGCTTGCAGGCAAGTTGTCCCTCTAGTTGTTTTCATGAAATTTACGGATATTATGCGCGCTTGCTTACATTCATTGCTTTTCAAATGCAACAAAGAGAATGTTGAATATGACGGACTCGTCACTGCACCTCTTTTTCACTACGAGATGATATACGAGAAGGGGCAAGTTTTCTGTGCGGTCTTACATTACCTCACCTGTCTGAGGATTTTTAAGAGTAATGCGATATCTTTTCGCATACTACTTTACCCTTTTGAAAATCAGCCGTGGGACAAGATGATGGTACTTGCTCAAAAACATGCGAAAGCGAAATTTAAGTCAATCGGCTGTCACAACATAGGCGTGCCTTATTTCTACTTGAATTTTTTTTTAGGACATAGAGAAAATGTGTTATGCCCTCAACCTGATATTATCGCTTCGAATGGTTCCTATTGGGCGAAAGTACTGAGAGATGCAGGGTTTTCCTGCGATATAAGAAATGGGGGGTCTTTGCGCTTTGGGTCAGGAATTGGGAAAATAACCGGAAATACAAAGCCATTACAGAGTTATCATGTACTGGTTCTATTTTCAGCGTCGTTGAACTACTCTTTGGACCTCATGTTCTATATGCTGAGAACTTCAAGAAGTGAAAACATGTACTATATAAAGCCACATCCGGATACTCCCGCTGAGATTATTCAAAAGTACACGGGTTTATTACCGAAGAATTTCAGGTTTGTTAGCGGGGCTATGGATGAGTGGATGGATAAGGTTGGTTATGCCATCCATGTGGGGACAAATGCTGCAATTGAGTGCATGATGAACGGAATCAAAGTGTTTAAATATTTGCCGGAAAGAATAGACCTCGATCCCCTCCTCGGTTTGGGTTTTGAACAGGACACAGTGAGTGATAAGGATATATTGGATTATAGTAATAATAATATAAGTAAAATTCCGAATGATAAATTAATAGCAGAACCATTTAATAAAGAAATGTGGGATGGTATATTATAATTTTTCAGTGACTTGAGTTATTGAATACACAATCTTTATGGAGCACTATTTGATTTTAAAGGGTTCAAAGAGGTCGCTCGTAAGGGATTCGTAATTGCTATGAAAAGAATCAATAAAGCACTTCTTGTTATCCCACCGGCATTCACGTTTAAAAATAGTTTGGATATTAATCCGCTTCCTCCCTTAGGGCTGGGTTATATTGCCGCTGTGCTGCAGAATCAGGGCGTGGAAGTGAAGATTGTTGATGCTCTTATGATGGGTTGGCATAACAGGATCAAGGTTCATGATAATATCATTAGAATCGGTTTGAATTTTGAGGATATACAGAAAATCATAGAGGACTATGCGCCGGATATGGTCGGTGTAAATTCCCTATTCACCAAGCAGAGACAAAATGCCCATGAAATTTATCGGTTGGCGAAGAAGGTTGCTCCTAACATAGTGACGGTGGCAGGCGGCGCTCATCCGACGGTTTTGCCTGAACTGGTTTTATCCGACGATAATGTTGATTTTGTCGTATTAGGTGAGGGCGAGAAGACCATACTTGATATACTGAATATAGTTGAAGGAAGGAAAGAAAATCTTCAACTCGATGGAATTGGATTTAAAGAAAATGGGAAAAACATTCTGATTCCAAAGACAAAATTTATTCATGATATTGATGGCATTTCGTTCCCTGCATGGGATGTCATGAATTTGGAAAATTACTTCGGCATGAAAGCCTCTCACGGCGAAAGACATCACGCTCGTTTCATGCCTATTATGACTTCCCGTGGTTGCAGCGCGGGATGCACCTTTTGTTCGGCTCATCGCGTGTGGGGGAGAAAATATCGAATGCGTTCCCCCGAAAATGTAATAGAGGAAATGCAGCAACTGAAAAACAAATATGGGATTGAGGAACTGATGTTCGAGGATGATAATCTAACCTTGAATATAAAACGGGCAGAAAAAATATTTGATTCAATGATTGAGAAAAATCTTAATTTTGCCTGGGATACCCCAAACGGTGCGGCTGCGTTTGCTCTGACTGAATCCACGATTATGAAGATGAAGAAAAGTGGTTGTTATCAAATGAATTTAGCGTTGGAGTCCGGAAGCCAATATGTTTTAGACAATATAATAAAAAAGCCCTTAAAATTATCCAAAACGAAACCCTTGATAAAATATGCAAAAGAAATAGGGTTGAATACTTCAATATTTCTGGTAGTGGGAATGCCGGGTGAAACACTGGAGCAAATAAACGAATCCTTTCGTTTAGCCGAAGAATTGGAAACGTATAATCCTCACGTTTCCGTTGCTACTCCTTATCCGGGCACAGAACTCTATGATGTTTGTATTAAGAACGGCTACATTGACCCCGATTTCGATCTGGATGATCTATTTATCCGCAGTTTTTGTATCACTACTGAAGATTGGAACAGTGACGATTTGAAAAGAATTCTGAGGCATGGACGAAGGTATCTACTGAAAGCTAAGTATCGGAAATATCCTCATATGTTGATAGTAGACGCAGTTAAAGGGCTGAAGATTCTTATGCGGGACCCATTTAGCCTTCCCCAGAAGTTCTTGAGGTTTGTAGGTGCAAAAACCTGACGATAAGAGTTCTACGATGAAAAATAATATTCGCCTCTCACGTTCTATCGTAGGGCAGGCAGAAGCTGAAGCCGTTTCCCGCGTTTTACTCGAGGATGGCTATTTGGGCATGGGCAAGGAGGTCCAAACTTTTGAGGAAGAGATAGCCAAATTTCTCGAGGTACCCAGAGATTGGGTGATTTGCGTCAATTCAGGAACGGCAGCACTGCACTTGGCCGTACAGACCTTAACTAGACCTGATGATGAAGTTCTGGTTCAGGCTCTGACGTATGTGGCGTCTTTTCAAGCCATAAAAGCAACAGGTGCGATACCTGTCGCTTGTGAGGTTATTCCTGAAAATATAACCCTTGACTTGGATGATGCCGCAAAGCGGTTATCGACACGCACAAAAATTGTTATGCCCGTGCATTATGCCAGCAACCCCGGAGATCTCGCTGCAATCTATGAATTTGCAAAACATCATGGTTTGCGAGTCATTGAAGATGCTGCCCATGCCTTTGGATGTTTATATCATGGCCATAAAATCGGGTCACAAGAACTACTAAATCAACTATATGGTAATTCTCCATCAAGCGTAGTTTGTTTTAGTTTTGACGGCATCAAAAATATTACCAGCGGTGAAGGAGGAGTGGTCATTACTCAAGACCCCTTTGTTGCCCAGAAGATTCGCGATGCCAGGTTACTAGGCGTGGAACAAGATACAGAGAAGCGTTACTCAGGACAGCGAAGCTGGGAATTTGATGTTCAGCAGCAGGGGTATCGTTATCATATGAGTAATATATTTGCTGCCATAGGGCGGGTTCAACTACAGCGCCTTTCTAATGAATTCGCGCCAAAACGGAGAGCATGGGCCTGCCTATACCGTGCAAAATTGAAATCCATAGCCGGGATCAAATTTCTTCAAAGTGATTTGGATAGTATTATTCCCCATATCCAACCAATACTTGTTCCGGCAATTCATCGAGATAGCCTTCGACAATACCTTAGCGATAAAGGCATTGAAACAGGCATTCATTACATGCCAAATCATTTGTTGACTTTTTTTGGCGACCGGAATGATAGGCTCCCCGTGACTGAACAATTATATGAAGAGTTGCTGTCGTTGCCGTTGCATCCAGGCTTAACGGAATCGGATGTAAACTATGTAATTGATCGAGTATCAGAGTTTGGTGCAGCGACATTCCCTGTCGATGGCAATGACTGAGACCAATACAAAAAATTCAGATCAGCCCTCTGCTCATTCATCACATTGTCCCAAAGTCGGCATAGTCATGAATTGCTATAATGGGGAAGAATTTCTTCAGGAAGCAATTGATTCCATATATGCCCAAACCTTTATAGATTGGGAGATAATCTTCTGGGATAACGCATCCGCCGATAGATCGGCTGAGATAGCAAAGAGTTATAATGATGGGAGGATGCGTTACTTCCGATCAAAAAATACCGTGCCGCTTGGTGAAGCCAGAAATTATGCCATTGAACAACTACGCGGACAGTACATCGCTTTTTTGGATTGTGATGATATATGGCTGCCCGAAAAGCTGAATAAGCAGGTTACAATTTTAGAAGAAAAGCCCGGTATTGATTTTATTTACAGCAATTACTTTAAGATAGTTATGCCGAGGGCCGATAAAAGAATTATTGGTTTGAAAGGAAAACAACCGGAAGGCGATGTGTTTGAAAAGTTCCTGTATCAATATCCCGTAAATCTGCAAACAGTGATTTTTAGAAAAGAGGTTTTGAATAAGCTCGATTATTTTTTTGATAAAAAGCTTAATTTATCTGAAGAATTTGATCTTTTTATGAGGATTTTCAAGAATTCAACTGTATCATATGAGAGCGAACCATCGATTATTACTCGGATACATCGACACATGAGCAGCCTAAGATATGCCAGGGATTATTATGATGAATGCATGTATATAGCGGAGAAGTTTAAAACAGCCGATAATGATTTTGAGAACAAATATGGGGTGGCTTTACGGTACTTTTACGCGAAAGCAAATTATTATAGAGCACGATCCGAGATGTCGGAATCTAATTCACGAAAAGCACGAGAGTGCTTGCGAACATATAAATTTTTGGACATAAAATTCTATGGACTCTATCTCATAACCTATTTGCCGAATATCATATGGCGAATGTTGCATCGCGCTAAAGACAGAGGTATCATTTAATGCAGATAATTAAGGCCGGGAATTGAGAAATTGAAAAGATGATGTATGGGATGACCCCTGAGTTAACAAAGAAATATAAATGGGTAGTATTCGCTTTATTGGCCATAGTGACGCTATGGCTTATGTGGAATATGCCTGTGTTCCTAAAGTTTGTAGAATTCTTGGGGCATAGGATCCCGCAAAAGGACTTACGGGTAGATTATCTTAAGGGGCTTGTATGGGCTATTTTATTGGGGGCAACGATATTTTTCTGGCCGATCCATTCCCAGGACAGGAAGGCTCTTTTATGGGTATGGTCAGTCAAATGCTTTGTCATGCTTTGCCTCATGCTCTTCTATGAGTACTATTATCAAACAGACGCTTTCGGGTATTTTTCAGGGTCAAGGCACAATATCAGCGAGTGGGAAAGAATGGATTTAGCGGGACCATCTTTCGTGGTTGTTTTTATTGCCTGGCTGCATAATCATTCCTTTGTTGATTCATTCCATGCTACGAAGGTCAGCTTTGGGATGATAGGCTTGGTTGCGATATACATTTTCTATCGCTCTGCAGTGGCTTTTTTGCAACAAGAAAGGTTAAGCTTGCTATATATCTTTGCGTTCTTTCCTTCAATTCTATTTTGGTCTTCAATATTAGGCAAGGAGCCTATCGTGTTATTAGGTCTATCTGTTTATTCCTACGGAGTCATAAAATTGTTTAAACATGGCAATGTATCATATGCAGCAATTTTGTTGTTAGGTGTCATTGTTACGGCAACTATACGTATATGGATGGGATCTATCCTATTATTGCCCGTTTTGATAAGTATCTTTATTAATCTTAAAATAATAAAGCAAAAAGTAACAACTTTATTTATTTTAGTGTTGGCATTTTTATTTTCTTTCTATTTGGTCATGCAAACTTTGAATATAAAGTCTAGTGAGGATTTGTCGAACCGGGCAACTCAAACATCGAATAATTTTGCTATAGGTGGCAGCACGATAAAAGAAACTGCGAGCCGGGAAGCTCAAACTTCAAATAATTTTGCTGGAGGTGGCAGTGAGGTAAAAGAGACTGCAAGCGGAAACACGATAAAGGGAATGCCAGATAGGGCATCTGATAGTGAAAATTATTCTGCAAAGAAAGAAAACGCGGGTGAAACGAAAAAAATAAAATATAATAATCTGTGGGATATGCTGTTATTTGTTCCCTATGGGATGTTTACTGTTCTGTTTAGGCCATTGCCGGGCGAGGTCAATAATATATTTGGCTTCCTCGCAGGGATGGAAGATTCATTTTTGTTGATACTGTTTGTTCTTGCGATCAAAAGGGCGCGATGGCAAGAATTGATCGAGCCCCTGTCTATATGGGCTATTTTGCTCATTGTGATCTGGGCCGCTGCTTATGCGTTTGTTGGATTTAATCTAGGCACCGTGTGCCGTTATAGATTGCAGATTCTGCCTTTCTTTTTAGGATTATTAATGTATATGGCTCGGAACCGGGATAGTTCAATAACTTTCGTCCAAACAGAAATTGTACAACAATTTTCAGGTGAAAAAGGTATTGATCGTGAATCGGCTCCTTGACGTTGTAATAGCACTAGTCCTTATCGTATCGTGCGGCATTCCCATGCTGGTCATTGCGGCTCTGATAAAATTGACTTCGCGTGGACCGGCTTTGTACTGGTCCGATCGGGTTGGGAAAGACAACGTGATTTTCAAGATGCCCAAGTTCCGGACCATGCGCATCGATACCCCGCCGGTGGCGACCCATCTTCTGGAAAATCCCGGTGCCTACCTCACACGGGTAGGATCGTATCTCCGAAAGTTCAGTCTTGACGAGTTGCCGCAATTGTGGAGTATAGTAAAAGGCGACATGACCTTTGTCGGTCCCCGGCCCGCCCTCTACAACCAGGAGGACCTGATTCGTCTCCGCACCGGAAAGGGAATACAGAGCCTTACCCCGGGAGTCACCGGCTGGGCGCAGATAAACGGCAGGGACACAATACCGATCCCGCTGAAAGTGGAGCTGGACGATTACTACCTGCGAAACAAATCGTTATTATTTGATATGAAGATACTCTGGATGACGCTCATTAAAGTATTGAGAGCGGAAGATGTGAAGCACTGATGCCGGTATGAACCCTCAATTAAGAAACCCTAAATTATACCTGATGCTCGTAAGTGATGCGCTGCTCTTTGCGCTTGCTCTCGGGGGGTCTTACCTCCTTCGGTTTGAGCTTGTCCTGGGGCATCCGGAGATCGTTCAGTTCGGCGCTGCGCTTATCTGGCTTGTGCCCATGAAGCTTGCCGTCTTTTTTTCCTTCGGTCTTTACCGGGGCATGTGGCGATATACGAGTGTGCGGGACTTCTGGCACCTGGCCCAGGCATCGTTTTTCTCGATGTTTTTGGCTATGGCTGTTATCCTTTTTCTGTATCGATTCCAGGGATTTTCCCGCGCCGTATTCATGCTGGACGGGGTGCTTACGTTCCTCTTTACGGGAGCTTTGCGGATGGGTATCCGCTCCTATTTTTCTCTTAAAGACCAAAACAGAACGGACCATGCATTTATCGGTGCGGGGAAGAAGCGCAGACGAGTTTTGATTGTCGGTGCCGGCAACGCCGGCGAGAAGATCTTGCGGGAGATATTCGACAATTATCAACTCTGTTACGAGGTGGCGGGCTTTGTTGATGACAACCCCCAGAAACAGGGACGATCGATGCATGGGGTTCCCGTCCTTGGACCTGTGCAGGCCCTGCCGCGTCTCACGGGGGATACGGGCGTCCAGGAGGTCCTTATCGCCATTCCCTCAGCCTCCGGCGACCAGATGCGCCGGATCGTTGACATCTGCAAGGAATGCAACGTTCCCTATAAGACGCTGCCCGGGATAGGCGAGATTATCAATGGCAGTGCGAGCGTAAAGATTCTGCGGGACGTGAGTTATCAGGACCTGCTGGGAAGGTCGCCGGTCCGGCTCGACGTTTTGGGGATCAGGGAGTATATCGACGGCCGCACCGTTCTCATTACGGGTTGCGGCGGGTCCATCGGCTCCGAACTGTGCCGTCAGGTGGTGCGCTTTCAACCCCGCTCCATGGTTCTGCTGGATGCAAGCGAGGCCAATCTTTTCCAGATCCAGATGGAGCTGCAGCATGAGATGTACTACCTGAATCACCACGCCATCCTGGGACAGGTGCAGGACAGGACACTGATGCAGGACGTATTCAGAAAGTATCGCCCCCAGGTCGTGTTTCATGCTGCCGCGTATAAGCACGTCCCCATGCTGGAAAAAAACCCCTGGGAGGCCGTTTCCAACAACATCGAGGGGAGCCGGGTCGCCATGGAGGTTGCCCTGGAAAACAAGGCGGAGCGCTTCGTTCTCGTTTCCACCGACAAAGCGGTGCGTCCCACCAATGTCATGGGGGCGAGCAAGCGCATTACCGAGATCATGCTCCAGTCGTTCCAGGGCAATGGGACGCGGTTCATGGCGGTGCGCTTCGGCAATGTGATCGGTTCTTCGGGCTCCGTGATGCCGCTCTTTCGGCGGCAGATAGAACTGGGGGGTCCCGTGACGGTGACCCATCCCGATGTTACCCGTTACTTTATGACCATTCCCGAAGCGGCCCAGCTGATCATCCAGGCCGGCGCCAGCAGGGGTGGGGATATATTCGTGCTTGAGATGGGGACGCCCGTCAGGATCGCCGATATGGCGAGGGATCTGATCCGGCTTTCGGGCAAGGAACCGGACAAGGATATCAGGATCGTGTTTATCGGTCTCAGGGAGGGAGAGAAACTGCACGAGGAACTCATTACAAGCGGAGAAAGCATTGCCCAGACGGGACACGAAAAGATCATGGTGCTGAACTCTGAAGGTGCCGTCAACGGATTGAAAGATCCGACGGCGCTGCGGGCTTGGCTGAAACCACGCCTGGAGCAGTTATCCGAAGCAGCGTTGCATCATGATGCGATAGCGGTGAAGATGAAAATGCGGGACATCGCCCCTGAGTATATGCCTCAGGAGACGGAATATGTTCTCTAACAGGCCAGATTCTTTGCCTCCTCAATCAGCATGACGGGGATGCCGTCTCGGATCTCGTAAAACAGTTTACACTGATCGCAGATCAATCCTTCTTCCTCCTGTCCAGCTTCTCCCCGGCCGAGTCTTAAGTTCCCTTTACACTTCGGACAAACCAAAATAGCCAGCAGTTCCTTACTTATCGTCAAGCACATCCCTCCTCGCGAAAATATCCGCACATCCTTATAATCTCCCGAATCAGAAAAACAGCGAATAACCGATAACGGCAAAATGACTATCGATGCCGCCGTTGGGGTTTTCTATGCCGGCATTCGACATATGGCGAAACCGGTATCCCAGGTTTACGGCGGAGTCCTTTGTCAGGAAGTAATAGAGGCCGACGCCTGCCGTATTGGAAAAGATGAATCCATTTGCCTGGTTCGCTGTTACTGCGGAAATGTAATGGGGGCCCACAGTTCCAAGAACGTATGCGGACACCTTCTCCGTCAGTGGGTACCGGTACTGAAGACCGATACCCACACCGATCTCGAAATCGGTTTGCGGATCGAAAACAGGGTTGAGCTGGGGTTCTATAATGAAGGAAAGGCTGCCCGCATGATCTTTTAGTTTGGGAATTTGTTTTTTCAAATCCATGCCAAAATGCCAGATCAGCAACACCGGCTGGTAATGCCCTTCGGGGATGCTGCCGGTACCCATGCCGGCGATGAATGCCGATTCGCTGAAGGGCCTGTTGCCGGGGGCGTTGTCCGCTGTCGAAGCAGGACTACTGAAGAACAGGGTGAGGGCAATGAATAAGGCGGTCACGTACGAGAAATGACGTTGATTCAAAGTGCCTCCTTTCCGGAACCGGTGAATTCGACGAACTCGTGTAATTTCCCATAAGCGCCGGGCCTTGCTTCCGGGACTAACTGCCACAAACGGGGACATTTGTCAAGAACATGGAATCATCATGCCATCCCGCTTTCCCGGCCACTCAACTGGCCGCAGGCGGCGAGGATATCGCTGCCCTTGCTGGCGCGGAGTATGGCGGTGTAATGGTTCTTTATCAGTATGCCCTGGAAGGTTTTTATCGTTTCTGGGGACGGGGTCCTCAAGGGAGAGCCGGGGAATTCGTTTAAGGCGATCAGGTTTAATTTACAGCGTATTCCCTTGAGGAGGCGGGAGAGCTTTTCCGCCTGTTCCGGAGAGGCGTTGACGCCGTCGATCAGAATGTACTCGAAGGTAAGCATCCTGCGGCCCGGCATGGGGTAGTCTCGGCAGGCTGCAAGCAGCTCCTCCAGCGGGTATTTCCTGTTTATCGGCATGAGCCGGCTCCTCGTTTCATCATCCGGTGCGTTGAGCGATACGGCGAGGTTGATGCAGATGTCCCGTCCCAGACGCCGGATCATGGGGGCGATGCCGCAGGTGGACAGCGTGATCTTCCGGTTGGAAAAACCGGGTCCCTCATCGGAGGTCATGAGGCGAATCGCTTTTATCGTCTTGTCGTAGTTGGCCAGCGGCTCTCCCATGCCCATGAGGACGATGCTCCCGATGTTCCCTCCTTCCGGCGTGTGAAACATGAGCGAGACGAGCTGCCCCGTTATTTCCGAGGTTCGCAGATTTCTTTTCAGACCCCCCCGACCCGTGAGACAGAATGTGCACCCCATGCGGCAACCCGCCTGCGTGGAGATGCAGGCCGTCCGGTGATTTCTCCCGGGGATGAGGACGCTTTCAATAAAAATGCCGTCCTCCAGGCGGGAAAGCACCTTTTTGGTGCCGTCGGTCGAGGTCTGGGTTTTGACTTGTTCCGGAAGATCGATGCAGGCACGTTCGCCGATTTTCGTTCTGAAGTCCCGGGCCAGCGTGGTCATCTCATCGAAGGACGTGGCACCCGTCCGGTAGAGCCACTTCAAAATCTGTTTGGCCCGATACTTTTCCTTGCCCAGACTAAGGATGAATTCCTCGATCTCGGCAAGGGACATGTCTCTTAAGTTGGGCTTGCCCATCACCGTTTTGCTTGCAGCCGTAGCGCCACCGCGTCGATGAATGCTTCCGTCGTAACCCTCCGGTTATGGGGATTCTCCTCTGCCACCGAGAGGAGATCGCCGGTCATGATGCCGGATTCCACGGTCTCAACGGCGGCCGCCTCCAGCCGGTTCGCAAAGGAAACCACATCGGGCGTGCCGTCGAGTTCGCCGCGCTTCCGCAGGCAGCCGGACCAGGCAAAGATCAGAGCCAGGGAATTCGTGGACGTCTCTTCCCCCTTCAGGTGCCGGTAGTAGTGCTTCTGCACCGTGCCGTGGGCGGCCTCGTACTCGAAGTAGCCCCGGGGCGAGACCAGAACGGAGGTCATCATGGCAAGGCTCCCGTTGGCCGAGGCGATCATATCGGACATCACGTCTCCGTCATAGTTCTTGAGGGCCCAGAGGATGCCTCCGGGCGTTTTCATGATGCGGGCGACGGCGTCGTCAATAAGCGTAAAGAAGTATTCAATCCCCGCTTTGCGAAATTTCTCCTTCCAGTTTTTTTCGTATTCCCGTGCAAAGATGTCGCGGAAACGGGTATCGTACGTTTTCGAAATGGTATCTTTCGTGCTGAACCACAGATCAATCTTCTCATCCATGGCAAAGGCAAAGCACGCCCGCGCGAAACTTTCTATGGAGGCATCGGTGTTATGGATGCCCTGGATGACCCCCGGTTCCGTAAATTCCTTTATGGTCCGGCGGAGGGGCGGGCCGCCGTCGGCGGGGGTGAAGAGAAGCTCCGCCTTTCCTGCGGCAGGTATGCGCATCTCCGCGTTGCTGTAAACATCGCCGTAGGCGTGTCTGCCGATGATGATGGGTTTCTTCCAGGTGGAGACGGAAGGCTTTATGTTCTTTGCCAGGATGGGCTTCCGGAATACCGTGCCGTCCAGTATTCCCCGGATCGTTCCGTTCGGGCTCTTCCACTGCTTTTTCAGATCGTATTCCCGCACACGGTCCTCGTTCGGCGTGATGGTGGCGCACTTGACCCCCACGCCGTACTTCATAACGGCCGTTGCCGCTTCAACGGTGACCTGGTCATCGGTTTCGTCGCGGTGTTTGACGTGCAAGTCGTAGTAGGCGAGTTCCATATCCAAATAGGGGAGCAAGATCGTCTCTTTCACCATCTGCCACATGACCCTGGTCATCTCGTCCCCGTCCATTTCCACGATGGGCGTTTTAACGTTGATTTTAGCTTTTCCCGACATGTGTGTCTGTACAGTTCCCCTTTCGCTGCATCCCGTTTCCATCCACGAAACGACGGCAGAAATATACTTCCAGGCGGGCCGTCAAGTGTCTCCGTCGAGGCCTTTCAGGCGAACCGCCTTGACGAAATGTCTGTCGTAGTAAGGTGCTTTGAGGCTGTCGATCCTTACCCCCTTATTCCGGGATGAAGCGTGGACAAATTCGTTATTTCCGATGTAGATTCCCACGTGTCCCAGCCATTTCCGTGTGTTGAAAAAAACAAGATCGCCCGCTTCCAGTTCTTCCCGCAGTACGCTTATGCCGATCCGGGCTTGTTCATGGGCAGTTCTGGGGAGGGTGATGCCGAAAAAATCATAGATTTTTCTTACAAAGGCGGAACAGTCGAGTCCCTTCACGGAGGAGCCGCCCAGGCGATAGGGCGCACCGAGAAATCCCGTAGCTACTCTGATGAACAATTGCCGTTCCTCGGTGTTTTTCCATGTTCCCAGAAGTTCCGCATTCCCGGAATCTTCTGGATCGTTTGCTGCCGTCACGTCTGCCGCGGCGTTTCCCACTTCGTTTTCCTCCCCGCGGTCCCCATCCGCAATCCGGTGACCGGCATCCTTCTTCCGCAAGATTTGTTCCGTGCTCCGCCCGGATAGGATGAGGACCGTCCCCGGTTTCAGAGATCGGGTGCGGAGGTGGTTGAGAGACATGATTTCGCCGGCGGGGACGCCCGTTTTATTTGCAATATGGGAGACGGTGTCGCCCTTCTTTATTACATATTGGGCTGAAGCGTTACGGGAGGGTGATTTGCGTACAAGCGTTCTTCCCGTTTCGCCCGTTAGGGGAACGACAAGTACCTGGCTTGGTTTGAGGGCGTTTCCCCTCAGGTTGTTGGCTTTTCTGAGGGCCTGGGCGCTTACGCCGAGTTGTTTCGCAATCCCGGAAAGCGTGTCGCCGCGTGCCACGGTGTAATTCTCACTTGCAAATCCTTCCGGGATGACGAACAACAGGAACAGGACAATGAGTCCCATCCATGGGAAAATCCGCCGTTGCATCATGAAGTCCCTCCTCTTTAGTATTCGGGGTTTCCCCACTTCTGTAACGGTGCACAGATTTGGCGATGGATGACAAGCTGTACACGAAGCTGAGATCTCCCTTTACAAGAATTATCCCTATGTGTCAAACACATTTTTATGGTATGTCCGGCCTGCAAGGAAGTGCGGATTGGCATCTTTTCAAAGGCACGGAAATGGAGTAAAGGGTGCAGCAGAAATAAGAAAAAGAGGGGGCAGGCATCGTCATGTGGCTAAAGCGGTTTATCATGGTGATTGTTGCCGGCATTGTTTCATTCACGTTTTTCGACATCGGCTTCTCTTCATTTTATCCCGACGTTGCCGGACTGAAAAAGGGGCATCCCCGGAAAACGGCTTTCATGAAATACCGGGAGAAGGAGTGGCAGAGGCACGGGAAAAAGGGAAAAATACAACAGCAGTGGGTGCGACTGTCACAGGTATCTCCCTTCGTAATCAAGGCGGTGATCATTGCCGAAGACGACAAGTTCTGGTCTCACGGGGGATTCGATTTCGAGGCCATCCAGAAGGCCCTTGAGGAGGATATCAGGAAGAAGAAATTCCGCGTGGGGGGCAGCACCATCAGCCAGCAACTCGCGAAGAACCTGTATCTCTCGCCTTCCAAGAATCCCGTGCGGAAGATCAAGGAAGCGGTTCTCACCTGGCGGATCGAGAGAAATATCTCCAAAAAAAGGATTATCGAACTCTATCTGAATGTGGCTGAGTGGGGGGAAGGTCTGTTCGGCATTGAGGCCGCCGCACGCCACTATTATGGGAAACCGGCTTTGGCCCTCACGGCCGAGGAGGCGGCGAGGCTTGCCGCCGTGCTTCCCAATCCGCGAAAATACAGCCCCACCGGGGAAGGAAAATACGTGGAACGCCGTTCCGAGACCATCTACCATATTATGGTTAAGCGGGGCATTGTGATACCGGAATACGAGGCACTGATGAAAGAACCGGAAGATGCTGCCACGGAGGCAAGGGCGCGCCCGTGAACGGATGGAACATCGACAGGCAGCAGGGTGACTTGAACGAGTTGAAATGAACGGGACTGATTACCTCTGTTTACCGCGTCACCAATTTGATTATTCATGAATATTGGTGTAAAGCAACATTCCTCAACTATGCACTATAAGATTTTTTCGACGAAAAGAACATTAATAGAACCCCGCCCGTTGCCGGAGAATGCAATATCGGTATCAGTCGGCCAGGACATCACCGCGCAGGTAAACAAACTGTTCTGTGGCTCTCTGGCAATCAGGGTGGTCACTGCAGGTTCAACCAATGCCTGCGAACAGGAGTTGGTGGCGCTGGGGAATTCCTTCTACGATGTGGAACGGTTCGGCGTACACGTCGTCGCTTCCCCCCGACATGCCGATATGCTGATGGTGACGGGTCCCGTGACTCGCAACATGCGGGAAGCCCTTGCCAGAACATACGATGCCATGCCGGAGCCGAAAATAGTCGTCGCCGTGGGCGATGACGCCATCGATGGGGGAATTTTCAAGGGTTCGTACGCAGTGCTTGACGGCGCTCATGCCGTTGTGCCTGTTCACTACGAAATTTCCGGCGATCCTCCCTCTGCCGAGAAGATACTCTGTTCGCTGCTCGAGATATTGAACGACCTGGACGACGGAGAAAGACGGTATGCTTGAGGGGTTCCTTTCGCCAGCCGGTTTTTTTGTTGTCATCCTGGCGTTCGCCATGGGGGCGGTCGGCGCTTTGCTTTTCGGCAAAAACGACCGCCTGGCCAATGCGTGGGGGAATGGCTTTGCCGTTTTCGGGTCGGTTTTGTGTCTGGTTTTTTCCAGCGCCATTTTGTCCACAGGGCTAACCCTGGCTTTCCGCATTTCTTCGTCGTTTCCCCTGCTTTCCCTTTCCTTCCGCATTGACCCGTTAGCGGCGTTCTTCATGCTGTTGATCTCGTTGATCTCGCTTTTCTGTTCCCTCTTTGCCCTGGGGTACGTGAAGCATTATTACACACAATACAGTGTCGGCGTCCTGGGTTTTTTTACAACCTCTTCATTATCAGCATGATTGCCGTCACCACGGCCAACCACACCCTGCTTTTCCTTATTGCCTGGGAAATAATGTCCCTGACGTCGTATTTTTTGGTGATTTTTGAACGCCAGGAAGAAAAGAACATCAGGGCCGGCACGCTCTATTTCATTATGACACATATGGGGACCGCCTTTATTATTCTTTCATTCCTGCTCTTGTACCAGGCAACCGGTTCATTCGATTTCGAGACAATCAGAAGCGGCCTCGGTGCTCTTTCACCGCTTCTTAAAAACGCCATATTCATTTGTACGCTTATCGGTTTCGGCGCCAAGGCCGGCATCATTCCTTTCCACATCTGGCTTCCCCGTGCCCATCCGGCGGCGCCATCCCACGTTTCTGCGCTCATGTCCGGCGTCATGATCAAAACCGGCATATACATGCTTGTACGGATATACGGGGATATGTTGCCCGGCATACCCATTTGGTGGGGGCTGCTGCTGTTGGGCATCGGTTCGGTTTCCTCGCTGCTGGGTGTCTTGTACGCCCTCTCCGAGCATGACCTCAAAAGACTGCTTGCCTACCACAGTATCGAAAATATCGGGATTATCTTTCTGGGTCTTGGCAGTTCGCTTACGTTCTTGGCGGCAGGCATGAAAGGTCCGGCGATGTTCGGTCTCGTGGCGGCCCTTTACCATACGCTCAATCACGCCACCTTCAAGGCGCTGCTATTTCTGGGAGCCGGTTCGGTGATTGCCGAGACCCATACCCGCAACATCGAGAAGTACGGAGGCCTTATCAAAGTTATGCCCCAAACGGCGTTACTGTTTCTGATCGGCTCCATGGCCATCTCCGCCCTGCCGCCGCTCAACGGTTTCTTCAGCGAGTGGATGACCTTTCAATCCATGTTCCTGGGCGTAACGGCCTTTGCCCAGACGACGAAAATGGTTTTCTTTCTCTCCATAGGGGCGCTTGCCTTCACCGGAGGATTGGCGGCTGCCTGTTTCGTAAAGGCCTTCGGCGTTGCTTTTCTGGCCAGACCGCGCGGCCGGGAAGCGCAGCATGCGAAAGAGCCGGCCTTGCCGTTGAGACTGGGAATGGCCGGCCTCGCCATACTCACCCTGGTTCTGGGTTTTTTTGCCGGCGCCGTTTCCCGCGCATCTGCGGAGCTTGTCACACACTTGGCGAATTTTCAGCACGGGGAGGTGTCTTATCCCGTGGCCGGATCATTTGGATTCATGAGCGTCAGCACCGGACTTGCCTCAATTTCCATGCCGGCGATAGGAACGGTTATGGCGATATTCACCACTGCACTTATCGCAGCAGTTGCCGCGCTTACCCGAAAACGGAAGATTAAAACCGGGGCAACCTGGGATTGCGGCGCCAACCTGACCCCGCGCATGGAAATTACGGCGACCGGTTTTTCCCGGTCCATTATCACTATTTTCAAGGGAGTATTGAAACCGACCAGGCAAACGGAAATTGAGTATCACGATGCCCGGCTGAGGTATTTTCCCAAAAGTGGTACGGTAACGATGGAATTACAAGACGTCTATGCGTCGTATTTCTACCGGCCGCTACAGAGATTAACGATCCGGCTTGCCGACCAGATCAAGAAAATTCAGGGCGGCAACATCAACGTTTACATCCTGTACATTTTTATAACCTTGACGGGGTTACTGCTGATGTTGGTGATTTGAACATACCCATATGAAGATATTTCTCCTGTGGACAATTCAACTGCTGCTGGTGCCGGTGCTTTCACCGTTTTGTATCGGTATCACCAGAAAAATCAAAGCCCTCTTGCAGAATCGGAGGGGCGCTTCTCCATTCCAGCCCTATAAAGACTTATGGAAGCTGTTCCAGAAAGACGAAGTAATCAGCCGCGATGCTTCCTGGGTATTTCGTTTTGCGCCGTACCTGATTTTTGCATCCACCCTCATCATCGGCATCAGCATCCCGCTGGTTTCGACGGCGCTGAAGAATGAGCTTACGGGTGATTTGCTGGTCGTCGTTTACCTGGTCGCTCTGGGTACGTTCTTTCTGGCCCTTGCCGGCATTGATACCGGCGGCGGATTCGGAGGGTTCGGTTCAAGCCGGGAAATGATGGTCGCCACATTGACCGAAGGGGGGCTGATTCTGTCATTGTTCACCCTGGCCCTGATCGGCCGTACGACCAATCTTTTCTCCATTTCGCACGCCATCGCCTCTCTTTCCTTTTATGATTTGCCGCCGGTCATGCTTGCGTTCGTCGGTTTTTTCATCGCTTTGCTTGCCGAAACATGCCGATATCCCTTCGACAATCCCGCTACCCACCTGGAACTGACCATGATCCATGAGGCCATGATACTTGAATATTCAAGCAAAAGACTGGCGCTTGTCGAATGGGCATCCGCGAACAAATTGATGATCTTCATTTCTCTTGGAACGAATCTCTTCCTCCCGTGGGGGGTCGCGCCTTCCCTTGCCATAACGGCGATCATCGTATCCCTGATACTGTGGATACTGAAGAGTTTGTTGTTTTGCACGGCCATAGCGCTCATCGAATCGAGCATGGCAAAATTCAGAATTTTCCGTTTGCCGGATTTATTATTTACGTCAGTGATTATCAGCATCATTGCGATAGGGTTGATTATATAAATTATGTCCCGAACCATGCCTGAAATTCTCCTGTTTCTGGAAACCGTGATCTTTACTGCGGCGGTTTTCTTGCATTTGACGAAGAAGAACTTCACCGCTGTGCGCCTCTACATGGCGCAGTCCACGGCCATCGCCGCGCTGCTGGTGCTTTCCTCCTTCGACAAGACATCAACATTGCTGACGCTTGCAATCATTTCCACGATTGCGGTGAAAACAATCATTGCCCCCTATTTCTTTTTTGGTCTGATAAAAAAACATCGGCTTAAATTTACCGTAAGCACGTATCTGAATACGCCCATAACCCTGCTCGTGATAGCCGCGCTGGTAGCGATCACCCAGATGAATTTCTTCAGACCCCTGGCGTTCCTGGCACCGGCGGGAAAGAACATGCTGCTGCTTTCCGTCGCCACCATATTGATATCGCTGTTTTTGACTATAAACAGAAAGGGTGCGCTTTCCCAAATGCTCGGCATCCTCTCGCTGGAGAACGGCATCGTCTCCTTTGCCCTGTTCGCAGGGTTGGAACAGAATGCGGGTCTGCAACTGGGAATAACCTTTAACATTCTCATCTGGGTCATCATCGCCACGGTCTTTGCCTCCATGATCTACCGGCAATTTGGGTCCCTCGATGTGACCACGATGAAAAAACTGACGGAGTGAGCGGATGGCGCTGCTTTTGCTGATCATAACCCCGCTTATTGCCGCACTCACGTCTCTGTCCGTGCGAAGAGCGGCCCGGCCTCTGGAGATTGCGGCGGCGGTTGCCGCCCCCGTGGAACTGCTCTCCGTACTTGCGATCGCGTCGGCGGTCTACCATAACGGCCGCTGCGAATTCGGCGCTTATTTTTCCGTCGATTCGACGGGAATGATTGTTCTGGCAACCGTCGCCCTGGTCGGGTTCGCAGCGTCTTACTACTCCATCGGCTACCTCTGCCAGGAGGTGGCGAAGCAGATTATCGGCTTCCATCGGGTAAAGCAGTATTTCGTGCTTTTCCACCTGTTTCTCATGGCCATGTTTTTTGCGATTATGACCGTCAATCCCATCATGATGTGGATCGCCATCGAAGCCACTACCCTTTCGACGGCCTTCCTGATCAGTTTTTATAACAAACCATCGGCGATGGAAGCGGCCTGGAAGTACCTGATAATCAATTCGGTGGGCTTGCTGCTGGGATTTTTCGGCACGCTGCTGTTCTCCTCTCCCGTCGTCCCCGCCGCAGATACGTTCCTCACCTGGCGGACGCTGCGAGCCTGAATCCCCTGCTGGTGAAGATGGCCTTCATCTTCGTGCTCATCGGCTACGGCACCAAGGCGGGCCTGGCGCCGATGCATACCTGGCTGCCGGATGCCCACAGCAAAGCTCCGTCGCCGATCAGCGCGCTGTTATCAGGAGCACTGCTCAACGTTGCCCTGCTCGCCATATTGAAATTCAAAATGATCACTGACGTCGCCTTGGGGGTGACTTTTTCGCAGGGGCTGCTGATTTTTTTCGGTACCCTGTCGATAGGTATCCCCGCGTTCATCATCATCGTACAGAGAAATTACAAACGCCTCTTTGCCTATTCCAGCATCGAGCACATCGGTATTGTGACACTGGGCTTCGGCTTCGGGGGTATCGGTTCCTTTGCGGCTCTGCTGCATATGATTTATCATTCGCTGGCAAAATCGGTCCTGTTTTTTTCCGCCGGAAACATCTTTCTGAAATACGGTTCTACAAAGATCGATAACGTGAAGGACGTCTTGCAGATGCTGCCGGTCACCGGAAGGATTTTGCTGTTGGGCTTTCTCGCCATCGCCGGCGTGCCGCCCTTCGGCATTTTTATCACGGAGATATATATACTGGCCGCCGGTATCGCGGGCCACCCGGTCGTGGTCATTGCGGTGCTGGTATTTCTGGCGCTGATTTTTATCGGGTTCTTGAGGTACGTCAAGGGCATGGCGTTTAGCGGCCCTGCCCGGTCGCTTTCATTCGTTTCATCCGGGGAATCCAATTATTTGACCGTTGTTCCGCCCGTTGCCCTGCTTGCGGTTCTGATTACCCTTGGATTCTACCTGCCGCCACCGCTGAAGGCATCGCTGGACGCGGCGGCAGCGTTAATCCGCTAACGGGAACTATGACGAAGAAGAATCTCATAAAGAAATACCTTCCCGTGGGAATATCCGCCCGTGAACACGGCAACCTGATCGTCTATGAATTGCCGGCAGGGAAGATCGTTGCGGAGTGCGAAAAACTTTATCGCCGTTACCGTCTGCCGCTGAAGACCATTGCCGCATTCGATGAAAGGGACGCAGGGGGATTCTTCCGGATAATGTACCTCTTCGGCATGCCCACGGAAAACATTTTTCTGGCGCCGTACCTGTTGGTGGAAAATGATTTCCCCTCGCTGACGCCTTCGATTCACGAAGCATCTACCTATGAGAGGAAGATAAAGACCTTTTTCGGCCTGATCCCCCAAGGCCATCCGGATCCAAGGCCTTTGATCCTTCACGAAAACTGGCCGGACAATGTTTTCCCCCTGAGAAAAGATTTTCCCGCGAATCTAAGACCGAAAATCGCAGCGGGTGAGTTTCCTTTCCGGAAAATCGATGGTGAGGGGATATATGAAATACCCGTTGGGCCGGTCCATGCCGGCATTATCGAGCCCGGCCATTTCCGGTTCAGCGTTGCCGGGGAAGAAATACTCTTCCTTGAGCCGAGGCTCGGCTATTCCCACAAAGGCTGTGAAAAATTGTTCGAAACATTGGCGCCTCCGGATAAACTCAGATTGGCGGAGCGCATCTCCGGCGACAGCTCCTACAGTCATTCGCTGGCTTTCTGCTTAGCGCTGGAATCCCTGAGCGGCACCGTTGCGGGGGAGAAAAGCAGCT
Organism: uncultured Syntrophales bacterium; assembly: GCA_964614365.1. Lineage (GTDB taxonomy): Bacteria > Desulfobacterota > Syntrophia > Syntrophales > JACQWR01 > JACQWR01. The sequence continues at coordinate 23,011 of CAZTLA010000002.1, forward strand.
ACGTGAGGGTCATTTTTTTCGAACTGGAAAGACTTGCCAACCATCTGGGCGATATCGGCGCCATTATGACGGATACGGGCTTCAATTTTGGCGGAGCCCATGGCGCACGCTTACGGGAAATTGTCATGCGGATGAACGAACGCCTTACGGGCAGCCGGTTCCTGAGGGGAGTCAACAAGGTGGGCGGAGTTTCAAAAGACATGGCGTCCGATGCCGCGATGAGTTTGGACCGGGAACTGGACGGATTGGGCGTTGATTTTTCCGAGGTCATGGCCGTAACGGAGGAAAGTAATTCGCTTATAAACCGCCTCAAGAACACCGGGGTGCTGGCCTACGACATCGCGCGGGACCACGGGGTGATCGGTGTTGCCGGGAAAGCGCTTGGCCTTGCCGCCGACGCCAGAATCGATTATCCTTATGCCGCCTACGCAAGGCTCCCCTTTGACGTGGCAACGGAGAAGAGTGGTGACGTGCATGGCAGGTTTTATGTTCGCGTCAGGGAGACATTCTCTTCGATCGGACTTATGAAAAAAGCCTTGCAAACGCTCCGGCAGCTTGATGGCGGCTCCGTCTCAGATGGTCCCGTCTCAGACGTACCTGCTTTCAGGAAGAATTCTTATGCCGTTGGGATTGTTGAAGGGTGGCGGGATGATATCGTATACCTCGTCGCTACCGATTCCTCCGGCGCCGTAAGCCGTGTTGATGTGCGTGATCCCTCATTTCTGAACTGGACCGTCCTGGGGCATGCAGCCCGCGGCAACATGGTGCCCGATTTCCCTCTCATCAATAAAAGTTTCAACCTTTCCTACTCCGGGAATAACCTGTAGATTTCCGTATCTTTTGTCCTTCGTTTCAATCCTTCAAGATATCCCTGTTGCGTGATATTCATATGGGTTTTTGCGCGGCGCTGAGCACTATACAGGTCATGCCGCAGGGCGCCTTGAACGAGTTGAAGTCATCTGAAATAATCATTGACAGATGATTTATTTTCGCCTAAGGAATTCCCTATTGTAAATTGTATACAATCTACGATACCTCGTATGCTGATTTCGCCGGGGCTCATGGTTACGATGCACAAAGGGCCATTTCAAATGACAGGCGGTGGGCAATACCCTAAACAACATGGATATGAAAAAATTCAAACATCCGGCTTTTCTGTTTAATGCTTTTGTCCTGGCGAGTTTCATAATTCTCAACTGCATAGCGGCCGGTTATTCCGAAGGAGCTCGGCGGTTTCCCCAGTTCGTTTTGGGGATCGGGATAGCAGTCAGCGTATTCTGGATGGCAATCTATTTTGTTTTTCCCAAGGCCCTGCATTTTATCGAAACCCAGGAAGAGTATGAAGAGACCGATGCGGCAAACCCCACGCGATTCTACCTGGCGTGTGCGTGCGTGATCTTTTCCGTTCTCGTCGGATACCTCCTGGGTTTTCTCTTTCTTGTCCCGGCCGTTTTCCTGGGTTACGGCCTTATGCTCGGCGACAGAAGGAATCTTGGCATATTAATTATCGTGGCCATCATCACAACCGCGCTTTTTTATCTCGGATTTGATTACCTGCTGAACATCCCGCTGCTGAAAGGCGCGATTTTGGATCTGAGTTAGTAACCCATAGCGAAGATGGAGAACGCAAGATGGTAAATTGGGATATTGTGCTTCAAGGCATAGAATTGACTCTTACCGTGCAAAACATACTTCTTCTCGTCGCCGGGTTTTTTCTGGGAGTGATCGTGGGGATCCTGCCCGGAATCGGCCCTGCTGCGGGGATGGCGCTTATTCTTCCCTTCAGTTTCAACCTGCCTGCCGGTAGCGCTCTCATTTTGATGAGCGGCGTTTATCTGGCCTCAAATTATGGAGGCTCCATCGCGGCAATCCTGGTGAATACTCCGGGGGAATCGGCCAGCGCCGCCACGCTCCTGGACGGCTATCCCATGACCCAGAAGGGGCGCGCCGCTGAGGCGCTGGGGATATCGGCCGCCGCTGGCTCTCTGGGAGGCATGCTGGGTCTTATCGCCCTGATCTTTACCGCCCCGCTCCTTGCCCGCATGGCGTTGCGATTTGGCCCGCCGGAGAACGCCCTGCTTGCCCTTTTTGCGCTTTCCGTTATTTCAGCCATCGTGAAACGGAATCCCATCAAGGGACTGATCTCTGCCTGCATTGGGCTGGCCCTGGCAACCGTGGGAATGGACATGGTGAGCGGCGATTACCGCTTCGTCTTCGGCCTGGATGATCTTCAGGACGGCGTACCATTCATTCAGACGATGGTGGGGCTGTTTGCCGTTGCCCAGGTTATTATCCTGGCGGAGTATAACCGGGCTATCAGCAAGGTTGATCTGGCGGGATCGGGGTTGCTTGCCGGCGTCAGGACGACGTTCAAGCATCCCCTGACGCTAATGCGTTCGTTCATCATCGGCATCTGGATAGGGGCGCTTCCCGCCGCCGGCAGAAGTACGGCCTCTTTCATGGCCTATGCTGAGGAGGTGCGGTCTGCCAAGGATAAATCCCAGTTCGGCAAGGGGAATCCCGTAGGGGTGATCGCAAGCGAGATGGCCAACAATTCATGCGCCATGGGGGACCTGATTCCAACCCTCTCCCTGGGCATTCCCGGCAGTGTGGGGGCCGCCGTCTTCCTCGGCATCATGATCATTTTCGGCGTGATACCCGGATACAAGGTTTTTGTTGATCACGGCAGAGAAGTCTACAGCCTCTTTACGGCCTTCTTCATTGAAAACCTGCTCATTCTGATCCTTGGGCTGACCTACGCGAAATATCTGGCCAAGATCACCGTCGTCCGGAACGATGTCATCGTTCCCCTGATCCTGGTCTTTTCCCTGCTCGGGAGTTACTCCATCAGGAATTCCTATTTCGATCTGGGCCTGACCTCGATTTTCGGGATACTGGGATACTTCATGGCCAAATACGGATACTCCCCGGTGCCGCTCGTTCTGGCCCTGGTACTGGGCCCCATGCTGGAAAAGAATTTCCAGCGGGCGATGATCATCAGCGAAGGGTCGTACACAATTTTCCTTCAGTCGGGAATAAGCATTGCGCTCGTGGCGATGACCGTATTCTCGCTGTGTTATCCATACCTTTCGGTTCTTTTGGAAAAATTGAAGAATAGAGATAGTGCCTGATAAACCTTAATAAAGAAGCTGTTAGCCTGAACTTAACCGGCGGGAGAAAGGATTCCGCCACTCTTGAAGGAGGGTCTGTTATGAAAAGAATCGTTGTGGCCGCGTGTGTTATCGTGCTGTGCTTATCGTTCTTTACTCTTTCGGCTTTTTCCGAAGATAAATTCCCCTCGAAGCCGATCACTATCAACGTGGGACAGGCTGCGGGTGGAGGCACGGACATCATTGCCCGCACCCTGGAGTCTTTTCTTTCAAAAGAACTCAAGGTTCCCGTCATTGTTCAAAATCAGACCGGGGCGGGCGGCGACATGGTTAATAATTTCATCTGGAAAGCCAAACCGGACGGATACAATCTCGTTATGACCGTTCTCCCCTCTTTCACCAACCGGGAATTGATCAGAAAGCAGCCCTTCAAGATTTTGGAGATGAGTTTTATTTATGGGATTGCCGGTGGAGACTTTAATGCGATCATGGTTCCCTTCAACTCGCCCATAAAGAACTTTCAGGATCTGAAAAAAGCATCCGCCGAGAAGGCGCTTTCCTGCGGCGGCGTTACGCCCGGCTCCAATTCCTGGTACGCCTCCATCCTGCTTCGCGAGGCAACGGGCATCAAGTTTAAATATGTTCCCTATGACAGCGGCACGGAGGCGGCAACCGCCGCGGGCGGCGGGCATGTGGACCTGGCCATTACCTCCATCATTTCCGCAAAGCAGCCGGTCCAGAACAAGCTGGTCCGTTTAATCGCCACCTTCGGCGGAACGCGCGATACGGACTTTCCGGATGTGCCCACGATGGTTGACCTGGGCCACAAGGAGATTCACTTCGCCACCCGTCAAGGGTTGGCTGGTCCTCCGGGGATGCCCAAGGATATCGTCAATAGTATTGCTAAAGCCGCAGCAAAGGCCGTTCAGGAGCCGAAATTCAAGGAAATCGCGGACAGGCAGGGGTTCACCGTTGATCCCATGATGGGACCGGAATTCCACGAATGGGCCATGGGCATGAGCGCACAGGCCAGAAAATTCCTCACGAAGGCCGGGGAAATAAAGTAAAGGAACGTCATCCATGGGGAAAAACCTTTCTCTTCCCTCTTTGAACAATGTGGGAACCCTACCCCACCGGGTGTATCTGCTCCTGGAAGATGCAATCCTCCGGGGCAAAATAAAACAGGGCGACCGCCTGATTGAGGATGATCTGTCGACTGTCATGGGCGTCAGCCGCGCCCCCATCAGGGAGGCCTTCCGGCTGATGGAAAAGGAGGGCCTCATCAAGATCATCCCCCGCAAGGGGGCGATCGTCAGTTCCGTCTCCCGGGAGGATGTGGCGGAAATCTACGAGGTATCCTCTGTCCTGGAAGGTCTTGCAGCGCGCCTCTTCTGCGAACGGGCTACGGAAACCGAGCTTAAGAAGATGAAGAAAATCTGCCGGGATATGGAAACGCAGATCGAAAAAAAGAACCTGCTCAAATACCGGAAGCTGAACCGGGATTTCCACGAAGTGTTTATCAACGGCTGCGCAAATAAGAAAATAAAAGAGGTCTATGGCTCGTTTCAGAAACAGATCCACTGGTTTCAGAATGTTTCCCTGTCCTCCCAGGGGCGACCGGAGATTTCTTTGAAAGAGCACAAAAGCATTCTCGATGCCTTTTTGAAAAAGGACTGTGACGCCGCGGAACATGCGGCACAAGATCACGTTCGGCGTGCTGCAAGCTATTTTCTTAGTAAAACAGACAACAGAGGAGACTGAACATGGCGCAGGCAATCAGAACCATTGAGCGCGTTCCGGCGGAACTGGCAACCAGGTACAAGGATTTGAGTTCCGCAACGGTGCACGAGGCATCCGGAGCCAAGGGGGCGCTTTCATCGCGGATAAAGCCCATCTCCCCGGAAATGAAGGTGTGCGGGCCTGCCGTGACTGTGAAGGTAAGGCCGGGAGATAACCTGATCCTCCACAAGGCGATCTACGTCGCCCGGGCGGGCGATGTCATTGTGGCCGATGCGGACGGTTGTACCGAAGCCGGCCCCTGGGGTGAGATCATGGCTGTGGCCGCTATGGCGCGGGGCATTGCCGGACTGGTGATCAATGGATCGGTGCGCGATTCCCAGGCCATGAGCGATCTGGGATTCCCCGTGTTTTCCTGTGCTCTCTGCATCAAGGGCACGGAGAAGCTTTCCCTGGGGCTCATCAACCATCCCCTGAATCTGGATAATGTCACGATTGCCCCCGGCGACCTGATCCTGGGCGATCGCGACGGTGTGGTGGTGGTGAGGCGGGAAGAAGCGGTTCAGGTGCTCGAAAAGTCCCTGGCCCGCGAGGAAAAAGAAAAAACGATTAAGGAACGATTGCGAGCAGGCGAATCCACACTTGATATTTACGGTTTCGGCGAGATTTTGAAGACGCGAGGCCTTACCGAAGAATAGGAAGAAACGTTATGGAAGCGAAAGAATTTGACGCAACGTATCGCAAGCGCCTGGAAAAGCTCGCCACCACCAATATCGCGGACGCCATGGACAAGGTGGGGATCCGCGGGGCGGTGATCGGCATCAAGCCCCAGTACGACTGCCCGAAGATCACGGGCCGGGCGGTGACGATCAAGATAACTGCCGCCGGAGCGGTGGCCTCGAAATATCACCTGGGTGTGAGGGCCATCGATGCGGCAAGCTCCGGGGACGTGATCATCATCGACAACCGCGGCGACTTGAACAACAACTGCTGGGGAGAAATACTTTCCATGGGTTCCAAGATGAAGGGAATATCCGGCGTTGTCGTGGACGGTGCGGCGCGCGACATCGATGCCTGCAAGGAATTCGGTTTCCCCGTCTATGCGCGGGGCACGGTTCCCATCACGGCGCGGGGCAGGATCATGGAGGAATCGTTCAACGAGGTGATCCGGGTAGGCGATGTGCAGGTAAGCCCAGGGGATATCGTCATGGCCGACATAAACGGCGTGGTGATCATTCCCGTAGCAAGGCTTGATGAGGTGCTTACGGCGGCGGAGGGCCTTATGGAGAAGGAACTGGCCATGGTGGAGGAACTCAGAAGAGGCGTCTCCATGTTGGAGGTGGATCAGAAGTTTGCTTATGAGGCGATGTTAAAAAAGTAGGGAGACATGCGATGGGGACAAAAGAGATCATAGAGAAATTCAAAGGTATGGACACCACCTGCCTCTCCGACGCCATGGATCGGCTGGGCATCAAGTGCGGTTGCGCGGGGATACTACCTGTGGTTGCCGGCGTAAAGGCCGTGGGAGAGGCATTCACGGTGAAATACCGACCCTGTGGCACGGTCAAGGGAACGGTGGGCGATTTCCTGGACGATGTGGTCCCCGGACAGGTGGTGGTCCTCGATAACGGTGGCCGGACCTACGGCACCGTCTGGGGCGACATCATGACGGTCTACGCGCAGAAACGGGGTGTTGCCGGCACGGTGATCGATGGGGTCTGCCGCGATCTGCCGCGCATTCTTGACGTCAGATACCCGATTTTCACGAGGGGAAGGTTCATGGTTACGGGGAAAGACAGAGTTGAACTGGATGGGCTGAACGTTCCCGTTGCCATAAGCGACGTCCCGGTGAGGCCCGGCGACATAATGGTTTGCGACGATACGGGAGTTGTGGTTGTCCCTGCCGACAGGGCCGGCGAGGTGCTGGAGGCGGCCTGCGAGATCGACGAGGTGGAGCAGCGGATACTGGCACTCCTGGGTGAGGGGATGACCATGCGTGAGGCGCGGGCGAAGCTGGGGTATCACAAACTGCAAACGAAGAAATAATTTTAACAAGGAGAACCGATGGAACCGACAAAAGTGTTAGCTCGATTCTGCGAAAAAACGACCTTTGAAGATCTGCCCAAAGACGTGGTGAAAATCGCCAAGCAAACCATTCTGGACACGCTCGGTTGCGCCGTGGGGACCCACTCGGATGAGCCGGAGAAACCCCAGGTCATCAACAAGGTCGCAAAAAGTTTAGGAACGACCGCGCAAGAGGCCACCGTTATTTGCGGGAACATGAAGGTTTCTTCTCCCTTTGCCGCTCTCGCCAACGGGGTCATCTGCCACGGCATTGATTTTGACGACACCCACGGCGAGGCCCTTACCCATACCAGTTCCGTGATCGTTCCGGCGGCTCTGGCCACGGCGGAAGAAGCCGGGCAAAGCGGCAAGGACCTGATCACCAGTTTTGTTCTCGGCTTTGAGACAGCGGTCCGGGTAGGCATGGCGGTCATGCCTACCCACTACGACTACTGGCACTCTACGGCAACGAACGGCACGTTCGGCGCAGCGGCGGCGGCGGGGAAGAACTACGCGTTTACCGCGGAGCAATACGTAAACGCCTTCGGCTTCAGCGGCACGCAGGCGGCAGGGCTTTTGACCTACCTGAAATTCGGCGATTATACCAAGAGCTTCAATCCCGGCAAGTCGGCCTTCAACGGCATCCTGTCCGCCCTGATGGTGAAGGCCGGAGGCACGGCGCCCCCGAATATGATCGAGAACCCCAAGGGCTATACGGGGGCTTACTCCAAGGAACCAAATCTGCAGAAGCTTACCCGCGGCCTTGACGGCGGCCCCATGGTCTGGGAAATCCTGAACAATATGCTGAAGCCCTTCCCATCGCTTGCCGCCAGCCATCCGCCCATGGATGTCATCTTGCGGCTGGTGAATGAGAACGACCTGAAGCCGGAAAACATCGTCAAGATCTTCAACAAGACCTACAACACGGTCGTGAGCCATTTCTCCAATTACGACCCGATCAACGTCATGGCCGCCCGCCTGAGCGTTCCCTACTGCATGGCCGTCTGCGCCGCCAAGAGGGACGGGGGATTGAACGCCTTCCATATGGAGACGGTCAAGGATCCGGTGGTGCAGGACATGCTGAAAAAGGTCGAGATCGTGGCTGATCCGGAACTGCATAAACTCTATCCGGAAAAGTTTCCCACCAACATCGAGATCACCACGAAGGACGGCAAAGTGTATAAGGGAGAAATGTACTATGCCAAGGGAAGCGCCAAGAATCCTTTCAGCAATGAGGAGATCAATGAGAAGTTCAGGGGTCTCGCGCTGCCGATGATGGACAAGAAGAAGGTGGACACCATCGTGCAGATGGCGGAGAACCTGGAAGACGTGAAAAACGTAGCCGAATTCGGCCGGCTCTTTGCGTAAGGTATAGTGTACTCGAAAAAAAAGAGGAGGCTACAATGACAGACCTGACCACAACCATCGGAAAATTGAAACTGAAAAATCCCCTGCTCCTGGGCGCAGGGCCCTTAAGCGGCACCGCCGGGCACATACGGAAATGCGCGGATGCGGGGTTCGGCGCCATCTGCGCCAAGACCGCAACGCTTTCCCCCTTTCTGCAGAAGTATCCCCGGCCCCTTTACCGTCTGAAGGATTACGCAGTAAGACCTGACGAACCATTCCACGTTCCCAGGGATTATATGTGGCTCCACCGGGAGCACAACTCCGTCTTTCCCGCCGACAAGTTTGTGGAGATCATCAGGGAAGTGGCCCCCTACTGCAAGGATCGCAGGACGGTCCTGATCGGCAGTTTCGCCGGGCGCAGCATACAGGAATGGCAGAAAATCGTGACGGCCTATGCGGAGGCGGGCGCCAATGCCATGGAGCTCAACTTCTGCTGCCCCTTCCCCCCGGAAGGCCTGGTAAGCGATCCCACCGAGGCCCACCTGGGCATCTACTTCTCCCAGAACCCCGACCGGGGCGCCGAGGTCATCCGCAAGCTCAAGGAAACCGTTGATATTCCCCTTTTCCCGAAGCTTGGACCGGGGGCGGGCGATTTCCTCCAGATCGCGCAGATATTCAAGCAGGCGGGTGCGGACGGCATTTCCCTGTTTGCCAACGACCGGCTGCTCCGGATAGACATCGAAACGGGACGGCCCGTCAACCACGGCCCATGCGCCGGCACGTCGCCTCACATGATTGCATCCACCATGCGATGGGCTTCCGAGATCGTGCAGGAAACGAAGCTGCCCGTGCTTGCGGGACGGGGCGTGACCCAGTGGGAAGACGTCATCGAAATGCTCATGGCCGGCGCCGCCGGCGTCGAGATGTGCGCCGCCGTGATGGTGCATGGCCTGAAATACATCCGGCCCCTTCTCGCGGACGTGGAAGCCTTCATGGATCGCAAACGGTACAAGGGTGTGGACGAGCTTTACGGCCGGGCACTGAAGCACATCCTGAGCAACAAACAGTTGATTGACGATACCCGTGCCCTCTGTGCGGAGATCGACCTCAGGAAGTGCATCGGCTGCCGTCGCTGCACAGAGGTGTGCGTCTACGACGCCATCGAAGAGCTGCCGAAGAAGAACCGGACGATGGAAGAGAAATGCTCCGGCTGCACCCTCTGCAGCCAGGTGTGCCCCGTGTGCGCCATCAACATAAAGGAGCGGGACAACGACGACGACCATTTCCGCGCGCTTGCCTGGGAGCACCAAGCGCTGATGCCGGAGCTGTTTAAAAATATACCTCCAAGCAAGACGAAGTCGCATTCAAAATGATAACAAGGCGGCAACGAGGAGGCGACACAGGCGTACTCGAATAGTACGTCGAGGAGCTAACGATGCAGACAACACAGTTAGCGTTTGAAGGTGACTTCGTATAAAGGGAAGAAAAATGAAAACATTCCAAATCGCACTGATCCCTGGAGACGGCGTCGGGACGGAAGTGGTGGGAGCTGCCAGGGAGGTCCTCGAAGCGCTGGCGAAGAAGGGCGGAGATTTCACGCCTGCGTTCACCGAATACCCGGCGGGTAAAACCGCTTACGAGAAGACCGGGGACAGTCTCCCCGCCGACACGCTCAAGGGTATTGGCGCTTCCGATGCAACGCTCATGGGCGCCATGGCCACGGGACTTGTTCCCCCGCCCAGCCCCATGGGAAAGCTGCGCCGGGAGATGGACCTCTACGCCGAGATCCGGCCCATCCAGTCCTATCCCGGCGTGTGGTGCCTCAGGGACAATCTCGACATCATAATCGTCCGGGAGACGACGCAGGGGTTTCTGGCGGACAGAAACCTGTACAAGGGTAACGGAGAATTCATGCCGGACAAGGATACGGTCCTTTCCCTCAGGGTGCTCACGAGATATGCCTGCGAGAGGATCGCCCGCTTCGCCTGCGACTACGCTATGCGGCTCTCCCGGAAAAAAATCACCGTTGCCCACAAGGCGAACGTCCTCAGGCTGGGGGATAACTTTTTTCTCGATATCTGCCGGGAGACGGCGAAAGACTATCCCAACCTCGCGATGAACGACGAATACATAGACACCGTCGCCAACAAACTGATCAGTCATCCTGAAGACTACGACGTCATTCTTACGACAAACATGTATGGGGACGTCGTTTCCGACGAAGCGGCGGCACTGGTGAGTTCCCTGGTTCCCACCGCCAATTTCGGGAAAAGCTGCGCAATCTTCCGCCCGATACACGAGTCGCTGATCGAGATTGCAGGCAAGAACATCGTCAATCCCATTCCCACGATTCTTTGCGGCGTGATGCTGCTGGATTACCTGGGTGCCGGCAAAGCGGCTGCCCGCCTCAGAAAGGCGGTGGGCGCGGTACTGGCGGAGGGCAGGGTAAAAACGGCGGACCTGGGTGGGAAGTCTTCCACGAGCGATGTGACGGCGGCCATAATAGCGGCCCTGTAACAGGCTGCTGAAAAATGCCCATCTGCGGCGTTTCCCTCGTCCTTCGTTGCTGCGACGTACGACTATTGTACGCCTCGCTCCTCAGAACTTCGGGGGCCTTGCATATGAACATTTTTGAGCAGCCTGTAAAAACGACTATTTCAGCAACTTAATAAAGGAGAATGCCATGGGCATGAACATAACGGAAAAAATACTTGCGCGGGCATCGGGGAAAAAGTCCTGCGCCCCCGGCGACATTGTGGAGGCGTCGATCGACGTGGCCATGCTCCATGACATCGGCACGCCGGGCATCCAGCGTCCCCTGAAGGAACTGGGAGTAGAAAAGTTGCCCCCCTCCGTGGAAGTGGTGATCATCCCAGACCACTTCGTTCCCGCGCCCACGGCGCAGGCGGCGGATAATCTGAAGCTTACCCGTGAATTTGCCCGCAAGCACCATATCGAGAATTACTACGAGATAGGTCGGGGCGGTATCTGCCATCAGGTCATGGCCGAAAAGGGGCATATCAGGCCGGGCGACGTGATTATCGCTCCCGATTCCCACACGACCACGTACGGCGCTTTCGGGGCCTTCGCGGTCGGCCTCGGAGTTACCGACATGGCCATCGGACTGGGATTGGGGAAGCTGTGGTTCAAGGTTCCCCCCACCGTGAAAATCGTGCTCACGGGAAAACTGCGCCCCGCCACATCGGCGAAGGATATTTCTTTGTTCCTGCTCCGCGAGCTGGGTACGGAGGCCCTCTCCTATAAGGCGATAGAACTGGCAGGCAACGTCATCGAGGAGATGAGCATTGACGGCCGCATGTGCATCTGCGACATCGCCGCGGAGATGGGGACGAAGAACTGCGTCATTGCGACCGATAAAACCACCATGGATTACCTGAAGACGCGCACGGATAAACCCCTGTCGCCGATTATGAGCGATCCCGATGCGCGCTGCGAGGAAGTGAGGGAATTCGACGTTTCCACCCTCGAACCCCTGGTTGCCTCCCCCCACGTTCCCACCAATGTGCAGTCGGTGAGGGAAGCGGCCGGCGCAAAAATAGATCAGGCATTTCTCGGCTCCTGCACCAACGGCAGGATGGAAGACCTGCGGATCGCTGCCGGGATATTCAAAAAAGCCAATGCAAAGGTTCATCCCGACGTCCGCCTCATCATCACGCCCGCCTCCCAGGAGATTTATCTTGACGCCCTGAAGGAAGGGCTCTGGGAGATGTTCATCAAGGCGGGGGCCCTGGTCACCAACCCCTCCTGCGGCGCCTGTTTCGGAGGTCACATGGGCCTGCTGGGCGCGGGAGAAACGTGCATATCAACTTCCAACAGGAATTTTATCGGCAGGATGGGGAGCCCCAAGGCGGGAATCTATCTTGCCTCTCCCGCGACGGTTGCGGCATCGGCAATAGAGGGCAGGATCACGGACCCGACGGGGAAAATATAACAGGCTGCTGAAGAAGTTATTTAAAGGGGATGTCAGATGAACATGAGAGGAAAAGTATGGAAGTACGGAGACGACATCGATACGGACGTCATCTATCCGGGCAAATATCTGGTTTCTTTTGATCCCGCGGAGGCCGCGAAGCACGCCATGGAGGGACTGGAACTGGATTTTCATAAGAAGATAACGAAGGGAGATATCCTGGTCGTCGGAAGAAACTTCGGCAGCGGCTCCGCCCGCGAACAGGCTGCGGTGGCGCTGAGATCGGCGGGGATAAGCGCCGTGATCGCCGAATCCTTCGCCCGTTCCTTTTACCGCAATGCCATCAACGTCTGCCTGCCGGTGGTGGAACTCAAGGGCATCCACAGCTCAACGGATGAAGGCGACGAGGTGGAAATAGACATGGAGGAGGGGCTGATCCGGAATTTAACTCAAAAAAACGAATATCGTTTCCCCCCGCTTCCTCTTTTTCTCATGGAAATATTGAAAATCGGCGGCGCCGTTGCCTACTACCGGCAGAAAGCGCAGCGGTGACGGAGCAGGAAAATAGTCGTTGCGGGGAGTGCCTCGCAAGCCGCGCCTTCAAAGGCGGGGAACCTGATTCCTCTCTGGAGGAATCAGGTTATGAATAACGAAATCAGGAGGTAGCTTATGAAAAAATGCACCCTATTGCCTTTGATCGGGTTGTTTGTTCTGTCACTGTCATTGTATCCCTTTCGTCTCTTTGCGGCTGCGGCCCCCTTCTACGAAGGCAAGGTAATCAACATAGTTGTCGGTTATAACCCCGGCGGAGGCTACGATCGCGTGGCCCGTCTGCTTGCCAAACATCTCTCCAAACACATCCCGGGGAAACCGGCCGTTATCGTTCAAAACATGCCCGGCGCCAGCAGCATGATCGCCACCAATCATGTGTATAATATTGCCAAGCCGAACGGTCTTACGATCGGCGCTATAGACCGGGGACTCGCTTTTGCCCAGTTGCTGAAGGCGGAGGGCGGCAAGTTTGATCTGAGAAAATTTGCCTGGATAGGGTCGGCGGCGGTAGAGAGCACGGTATTGATTGTGCGAAGCGAACTGCCGTACAAGACCGTTGATGATCTTGCCAAGGCGAAATCGCCGGTCATGATCGGTAACTTGGGCCTTGCCAATAACAGCACCCATTTCCTTGTTTTCCAGAAGGAATTTCTCGGTTACAATTATAAATTCATATCCTATCCTGCCGCCGCCGATGCCATGCTGGCTCTCGAAAGAAAAGAGATAGACGGCATGGGGGTCGCTTACAGCACGGCCAAACTGTTAATAGACAGAGGCACGGCGCGCCCCTTGATTCGAGGGCGCGTATCCGAGGCCGGAATTGAAAATTTGCCTGTGGACGAAGACCTTGCCAGGGACAGCAAGGCAAAAACGCTTATGGCCATGCGTTCCGCGCCCGACCGGATGGGACGGCCCTACGTGCTTCCCCCGGGAACGCCGGAGGCGGTGATGAGCATATTACGAAACGCCTTTGCCAAGGTCATGAAAGACCCGGCCCTGCAGGAAGATGCCAAAAACAATAAAATGACACTGGAATACGTGCCTGACCGGGAAGTGCAAAAATTGCTGGAGTATATTCTCAACCAGCCGCCGGAGATGGTAAACGAATTTGCCAAATATATAAAACTTTAAGGGAGAGCTTCAACAGACATCATGGCAAAATCTCCCCTCCCTCTCTTTGCCAAAGAGGGACATGATTCCTCCCTTTGGAAAAGGGAGGGGGGGGAGGGATTTTATGGATCACTACCGTCGTTATTATGAGCCTACTAAGGATCTGCTGTATAAAACCGAGTTCAACAGGTGGACAACACCCGGTGAGGACGAGACCATGAAAAAAGACGGTTATTTTGAAATTTTGATCGAAGGGATCAGGAAGGCGGCCCCGAAGGGGAAGAAGCTTACCCTGGGAGAGATCATAGCCCTGGCCCAACGGCTGGATGTCAGGGTAAGCGACATCGTGATCGCGGAAGCGATGGATGCGCATGCCCTTAGTTGCGATAAGGTGATTGAGGCCGTTCTCGGCGCCTTCAGTTCCAACCTGCTCGCGCTGGAGATCGGCCTTACGAAGGGCAACAGCTTTCTTTTGGGAACGATCGGTAGCGAACTGGCCGCGATACGGAAGAAGAAACCTGCCCTCATTGGAGATAGCTTCATAGATAAGGCCATGGTTTACACCCTCGCCACGGAAGTGGGAAACCACGAAGTGGGCTTGCAGCCCTGCGCGGGGACGGGCGATTCCTGCGTGTACACGGGGCTTATGAAGGCGCTTAAGGAAACGAGGATTTCCCGGCGGAAGCTGGGGCAGATTGCCGCTCTGATCGTCAAGGTCGGCCTCTTCTTCAAGGAAGGGAAGAAAACCACCGGCTGCAACATGGAGGGTTTCGGTGCGGGTGCAGCCTGCACCGCCGCCGCCCTCACGGAGCTTCGGGGCGGCTCGCCCGAGCAGGTGGCGAAGGCCATCGTGCTTGCCATCTCCCCCACGGTTGCCGTACCCTGCACGCCGCGGGTCATCGTCTCCGGCCTCTGCGCCACCCACATCGGCGGGGCGATACTCATCGGGAACCTCGCCGCGAACCTCGCCCTCAAGACCTCCATCTCTGTCGCTATTGATGTGGACGTCATGCTTGCCATGACCGCCAAGATTCATGCGACGGCGGCGCCCGTTATCACGGGCATCAATCTCGAGTACATGCGCCCCTATTTTAAAACGGAACCGGTCATTGACGGGTTCGTTTCCGGAGTAGTCTGCGATGAAGAAAAGGAAAGCTCCGCGCGAATCGTTTCCCGCGCCCGCGAGGAGGTGCGGGCGTTTGCCGAGAGCGCCAATCCCCTCATCAGTCCTTTCGGGGAAGCGGTGGTGGGAGGAAGCAGTATCGCCGTCGGTTCTCCCACGAACATGGGGCGCGTCGCCCACGAACTGATAGCGGGCAAGATCAAGAAGATCACCATTGAACTAACCACCGACCTTTTTGCCCGGCGGGCCATCAACGTGCCCGGCATCCTGATGGGAGCGGTCCTCGGCGCATCCACCAAAGACATCAAGGCCTACCACGGCATCCTCAAGGAAGTCGCCCGGCAGGGAATCATCGTCAAAATCAAACAGGTAAACGAACCGGAAGTCCAGCGGATAACCATCGAAGCCGCCGGCAAAAGCGCCTTTGTCGACGCCCTGAACCGGGGCGGGGGACGGTTGAAACTGGTAGATGCCCGTCCCTCTCTGGCGGAAGCCAAAAATGCTGCCGAACGACTGGGCATCAAGCTTGCCGAGGTTTAAGATTAAACATTTCCTTCCTTTTCCAAAGGGAAAAAATAATGCCCCTCTTTGGCAAAGAGCAATGTCTTTACAAGACTGTCATTTCGAGCAACGCGAGAAATCTTAATGATTATGCATGCTAAAAAGATATCTCCCGTTGGTCGATATGACATGTTCTTGCTGAAACACCACACTATGTTGCTGCTGTCATACCCGCCCCCGCCTGCGCGGGGGTAAACTCCGGCGGGTATCCAGACGCTGTCCCCGCACCCTATCGCAGTTTTCCCTAAACCCATAAAATCTTTGACAAACAAAGTATGATGTGGTTTAGTCATCCACCGATTCAGTTCCAAACCTTCACAACACTTTGAGGAGTATAGGAATGACCGAGTTGAAAACACCACTCACCCCTGTTTTCAAAGATCGGACGCCCCTATCGTTCCTACCGACAGTCCCTGCCGTTCCGTCGTCTCAACGAACTCACATTCTATTAGGGGGACACCATATAGAAAATCCCTTTAACGAGGAGGGAAAAATGCTTTATCTCTTTTTGTAAGATGAAGAATTTCAGCTTCATTCTAAAATGAACAGGGGGTTTTATGCCAGAACGAACAAAAGCCATGATAGAAGAGGCGGGTTTTACATGTACTCAGAAAGAGCACGAGTTTCTTGTCCGATCATCTAACAAGGACCCCGACACTTTTTTCGTGGTTGCTTCCGGTCTATACTCTTCCAAAATTCTGGAACGTTCGTTGGCAAAACACGCAGAAGCTCTCGTGAAGTCGGCTGAAGCATCGGAGAAATATACGGTTGCTCTTGTAAGATCGGCTGAAGCCTCAGAAAAGCACACCGCCAACCTTACCCGCGCAACATGGATATTAGCCGCAGCAACTGTCGGCCTTCTTGTTGCAACAATAGTGCTGGTTTTTGTTACCGCAGCAAGCGGTTGCAGCGGGTAGCCGTTCCCATGAGCATACTTGCGCGTATGTCAGTCGCCGATCAGCGACATTGAGCTATTTTAAAATGAACGATTACGTGATATTTAAATTTACAAAAATTGATAAAAACACCTTGAAGTCTCTGGTGAATAGCGAGCTTTATTTTGCTCGCCCTGATCACCTAAATGACCCATTCGATTGTCGAGTTGATATTCTCGCTTCTCTTGAAAATGCTATTTCGAGAGCCACTGGGCCAACGCGCAATACATTGGAACAACTTCGGGAAGACATTAATATAGAGAAGATTAAAACCGATCTTGAGAACTTTGGAGTATGTTCATTTTCTCTCGAACTCAAAAATACATTGATGTGGTCTCATTACGCTGATGCTCACCACGGTGTCTGCCTTACGTATGCCTTACCAAAATCTTTCTTTGATGAAAATGTCAAAGAAATCATTGGAATTGTCAAAGTCGATTACGGGCTTAATCCTTTATCCGATTGGTTTCTACAGGAAGCACTTAAACCTACCCCATTGAAGGACTTCATACTATTCTTAATTAAAAAAGCTCTTACTGTCAAAGCCAAGTTATGGGAATATGAGGAAGAAGTTAGAATTGTGCGACAGAAGGAAGGTGTCCAAGTTATAGATAAGCAGTATTTAAAACAAATTTGCTTTGGTCTTGCAACTCCTGATTCTGATATTACGTTACTGAAAAATATTATTAGGCAATGTGGCTATAAAGTTGACTTGTGCAGGATGATACGTAGCACGTCAAGTGATTTTGGACTTGAATCAATAGAAATATAACATTATTCCTCACCTCGCTGACGTGCCGCTGTGCTCCATGCTGGGGAAGGGTCAGGTCTTGGGTCTTGAATAGAGAAGCCGACTATCTACAGCGTCGGCCGATTTTCGCTGTTGGCACGGACGTTGCGCGCCGCGCCATCGGGGCTGCGAATTGCCCCCACTTTCTGTCCGGCTCTTCGCGCCTGGTCATCAAGCGGTTGCAGCGGGCAGCCATCCCCGCAAGCACGCTCGCGTGTCCGCTATCCGCTGATCCGCAGCGTAGATCTGAAAAATGAAAAGATAACAGAAGATGAAAAAGCGGCTTCGCAAAAAGAAACACCATGGTGAATTCACCGAGTGGGGACGGCAACTCTTCGTTAGGAGAAATCGGAAGGACGGATTCGATGAGTTCCTTGACTCCTTCATCGAGCAAGCCATCGAGGCAAACGGATGCTACTGCGGCGGAGGCGGGAAGGAAGACAAACTGGACGTGCTACTGGAGCTCGGGCGTCGCTCGGACGATCCTGCTGCGAGGCTAAAGAAGATCGCGGCATGGCTCGATGCTCGTCCTGATGTGGAGAGCTGGAGGACGA
The DNA here is from genome assembly GCA_964614365.1 of uncultured Syntrophales bacterium. Lineage (GTDB taxonomy): Bacteria > Desulfobacterota > Syntrophia > Syntrophales > JACQWR01 > JACQWR01. Next base: position 40,825 of record CAZTLA010000002.1, read on the forward strand.
GCGAAGAGTTCGACGTATGGCACGGGGTCTTCCAGGATATTGGCGACAAGATTGAACAATAGCGTAAATCCGAACGGTGAAAAATGCGTCTGTTTCCATTGGGCTTTGGTGCGGCGAATTGCCATCCGCTTTCTGTCCCGGCGCACCGCGCCGGTCCATCAAGCGGCTGCTGCGGTCAGCCACCCCCACGAGTACGCTCGCGTGTACGTCAGCCGCTGATCCGCGGCCCCGCTATGTGCTCGCAAAAATTCATATTTTATGATACTCAAAAACATCAATGGAGGTATCATTATGAGTTTAACAGAGACAATTATTAAGGATGTACAAGCATTGTCAGAATCGAAACAGATAGAAGTTCTTGATTTTGTACAATACCTTCGCTCAAAGGCAGAAAAACAGGAGATAAACTATTGGGCAGATTTTTCCTTATCTTCTGCGATACGAGGGATGGAGGACGAACAAGCTCCGTATTCACTCGATGATATTAAGGAATCATTTTCATGATTGCCGAGTCACAGATTGTACTTTTCAGATTACCTCAAACAGATCAAACAGAAGCAAAGCTTCGCCCTGCCCTCGTACTTCGTCGATTACCTGGCCAATATAACGATTGGATAATTTGCATGATATCGTCACACCTCCATCAAGAAATTCCTGACTTTGATGAAGTTATCACTCCCACTGATTCAGATTTCCAACAGTCTGGTTTGAAGTTAAGTTAGCAAGCGTCATCAGAATTAGCAGACTTGCAGTAGTTAATAGCGATGTTCTCTTGGGGAAATTAGGCCAAATTGATACTCAGCGTCTGTCTCGCATACAACAAAGATTGGCAAATTGGATACAAGGCACATAACCATTCGCTCCGGCGGACGGCGAGAAAAAGCGCTCCCCCTGAGCTTGGGCGATGGCGCGGACGCTTCGCGCCGCGCCATCAAGCGGCTGCAGCGGGCAGCCGTCCCCGCGAGCACGCTCGCGAGTACGTCAGCCGCTGATCCGCAGCCCCGTTCGCTTGTAATCAAAGGAGGATTGTCAAATGTTTTGGATTGCATTGGCAATACTGATAATTGTTGGCTGGATTATCTACTTAAGACGGAAAGGCAGCGTCACGCTTACTAAAGATCAAGCAGAAATGGTTGTGGGATTATGCCGCAAAGAGAAGACCGAAATAGAAAAGAAAATGCAAGACATGGTTGATGAGAGTGCGATTCAAGAGGGAACGGTAACAGTGGATAGCCTTTGCAAAGAAACCGCAGATATGTCTGAAGATGTGAAACAGGGGATCATAAGGTTCAAACAGGGGTTGCTTGATAAATATGGACCAGCCATTCCCGTCAATACTGCTCACAGAATTTCGTGGGAATTGGAAGGTAACGGTCAGATGTGGAGCGATGGTCCTGGATGTTTTGAGCGGCATCTCCAGAGAAGGGAAGGAAATCTCCTGTTCCCACCGGGACGTAGGATTGTGACCCGCAAAGAAATAGAGGAGGCGTGCGAAAAAGATAGGAAGGAACAAGAATATTTCTGCAAAAAAGTAGATGAGCTGGCAAGTCAAATGCAAAACTTAGGAAAAATACCAATTGGTCAAGTGTCAACTCTTTTACAAAACATCCAATCTTTAATGGAAGAGGCTGCATCAATAGGTGGCGAGGCGTTACACAAAATATCTCATCTGGAAA
>CAZTLA010000003.1:0-1331 GCA_964614365.1 uncultured Syntrophales bacterium
CTGGCCCTTTTCCCCTGGGCCGAGTTCCGGAGGCGCAAGGGTGCGGTAAAGCTCCATACCCTCCTGGATCTGCACGGGAACATTCCTTCTGTGGTCATCATCACCACGGGGAAAATCCACGATGTCAATATCCTCGACCAACTGATCATCGAGTTGGGGGCTATCTACATCATGGATCGCGGTTATCTCGATTTTGCGCGCCTCTACAAAATCCACCAGGCATCAGCCTTTTTTGTCACTCGGGCGAAAGTAAACTTCAGCCGAACACGGCTCTACTCCAATCCCATCGACAAATCAACCGGCGTCCAATGCGATCAGATTGTCGTCCTCAAGGGGCACTATGCGAAAAAAGATTACCCGGAAAAACTCCGACGCATCCGCTACTTCGATTCAAAGAACAAAAAAACGTTTGTGTTTCTGACCAACAACTTCGTCCTGCCCGCCATCACGATTGCCGATCTTTATCGCTGCCGATGGCAGGTGGAGTTGTTTTTCAAGTGGATCAACATCTCAGGATCAAAGCCTTTTATGGCACCACCGAGAATGCCGTCAAGACCCAGATATGGATCGCCATCTCGATTTACGTTCTTGTGGCCATCGTAAAGAAAACCTTGAAGCTGCACCAAAGCCTCTACACAATTCTACAGATTCTGAGTGTAACCCTTTTCGAGAAAACGCCCATTTTTCAAGCACTTTCAAATGTCAGCTACACAAACCAAGAGGACTATCCATGCAACCAATTGAATCTATTCGATTAACGTTGGGACAGCAGTGATTATATCCTTAAACTGAATTGCTTCTGCAATAGCCTCATCAATGACATCAATTCCTTCCTGTAAAGCCTCATCCGGTATTGTAAGCGGCGGACCGATTTTTATCGATTCCCGTCCCGTATGAACGAGAAGCAAACCCTTTTGCATGGCTTTTTCACATACCAGGCTTGCGAAAAATCCATCCGGTTTGCCCGTCACTGAGGATTTGAAGATAATACCTGCCAGCAAACCTCTTCCAAAAATATATGAGATTTTGTCAGAATACTTTTCCTTAAGTGTATTAAGCTGGTCATGAAGTATTTTCCCCTTTCTGGCTGATTTTTCAACCAAGTCCCCGTTTTCAATTGCCTCTAAGTTTGCTAAACCAGCGGCACAACAAAGGGGATTTGCAGAGAATGTGCTACTCATAGAGCCAAATTCAGGCAGATCCATTATCCTTTTGCTGCCAACAACAGCAGACAAAGGCAATCCTCCACTCAATGCCTTACCAAGGCAAAGCAGATCGGGTTCAACGTCATAATGCTGATAGGCAAACAACTTCCCTGTTCTTCCAAAACC
>CAZTLA010000003.1:1341-13607 GCA_964614365.1 uncultured Syntrophales bacterium
AATAGAATTTCTTTCCTTTTCTATATTTAATGACTCTTTTGCAAAATCCACAAGAGCTTTGATATACTCACCGGGATAAAATATGGCTCCCCATCCAAGATAGGATTCAATTATAAATCCTGCTATATCATCGTAATTTAAACCTTTTGTTTTCAATTGTCTCATATCCTCTCGAAAGTGTTTCCGCCAATTACCTTCACTTTCATAGAACATTCTCTCAACCCACGGATAAGGAAATGGTAAATGATGAATATTGGGATCTTTATAGCCAATCCAAGCTGATTGTAGCGAGTCCCCCTTAAGCATTTCGGCACCCATGGTTCGGCCGTGCATAGCACCTTGAAACGAAACGATGCCAAGTTTGGTCGGGCTGATATTTTGACCGTGTAGCCTCATCAATTTAACAGCACACTCGGTTGCTTCGGTTCCGGCAGACAACAAGAATGCCTTTTCAAATTGGTCAGGAATGATTCCAATTAATTTCTTTAAAAATAAAACTCGCGCCTCGTGAGCAAATGTATATGTGTGGAGAAGCTTTTGGTCGATTGCTCTCTGGAGAGCAGATAAAACTTGGGAATTTGCGTGCCCGGCATTAGTAACAAAAATTGTTGATGTAAAGTCAATCCAGCAATTACCACAATGGTCGTAGACCTGAAAATCTTCAGCCCTATCCCAGACAACAGGAAGCTGTCCATGCATTGAGCGAGATTCATACTTTTCCAGATCAAGGAGTGTTTTTATAGTGTGCGGCGATGGAATTGGTGTTTTTATCTTCCGATATCGTGTAGTTATAGGGGGTACATCAACTGGATTTTGCGAAAAATTATACTTCATGATCATTCGGTCTTACTTGCCAAAGATTTTTTTTATAATGGTTGGGTTGTTTGCCACGTGATACTCCAGATACTCAAACTCATCCACTGTATCAACTTCGATAACTCGAGGAGTGATAAATGCAATAACACGTTCCCCATGAATCATATGATTTTCTAAAACACACGATGTCCTTATTATATCGACATATCCATTTGCTTGATATGTGGCATTGAATTTTTGCCGCGGATCATTAAAGACATCCAAGGCAAAAGAACTTGATCCAATGGATTTCAAATAACCACCGTCTATTTCAAATGCTTTATATGCCGACTCTGACATCTCATGCACAGATCGCAATGCAGTAGCATTGTTTGTTTTTATCATGCAATCTATCGCCATTTCGATATAATTTCGTTCCCTCAATGGAGTTGTGGGCCGTAAATGAACTAAATAGTCTGGCCGATAGCCCTCATTGTCCCGCATCCAATCGAGTGCATGTTTGATAAAATCATAATCTGTGCTATTATCACCAGAGATTTCAGGGGGACGGAGAAAAGGAGTTTCCCCACCATATTTTCGGGCTATATCCGCATATATCTCAGAATCCGTTGACACAACAATACGATTAACGCTATGTATTAATCTAGCTACTGCAATACTGTATGCGATTAATGGAAACCTCGCCAATGGCCTGATATTTTTGTCAGGGAAACCTTTTGAGCCCGAACGTGCAGGAATGATTGCAACAACTTCTGCCATAAGATACCACCTTATAGATTAGCCTCAAATGTAATATGTGCCCTTAGCTTCTTCGCAATAGAGATTTCTTCCTTAGTCATTACCTTATTCCCGTTTCCCATGGCCTTTTCGATTTTTCGAACAGCACCGACCAATTGGCGGAATCCTGCAGGCTCAATTGAAGCCGCCTGATCGGAACCGTACATAGCGCGATCAAGCGTGATATGCCTTTCCAATGATGTGATACCGAGAGCCGCTGCCGCATATGAGACTGCTAGTCCAACCTCATGTCCACTGTAGCCGACATCACACCTATAACGGTCTCGGAGAGTTTTGATGCAGTTCAGATTCGCATCCTCATCATTCATTGGATATGTTGAAACGCAATGCATAAGCTCGAAAGGACAATTTCTCTCTCTAAATATCTCTACAGCTCGGTCAATTTGGTCAAATTCTGCCATCCCAGTAGAAATAAATGTATGTGCGTTTTCTGCTGCAACCTCCTTGAGTAAGTTCTCAGAAACAATCATTGCCGATGCAATTTTATTATATTTCAAATTAAACTGACGTAAAAACTTCTGGCTTTCAATATCCCAGACCGAAGCAAACCAGGGGATCTGTTTTGCCTTGCAGTAAGCATCAATTTCCTGATATTCCTCCAGTCCAAATTCTATCCCCTCTTTTTGGGCGCGTTGTGTGGTTCCCCAAGGGCTTTCGCGTGGCGAGTCCAGCATCTCTTTTGAATATACGAGATCGATAGTTCTCTTTTGAAATTTGACCGCATCAGCACCTGCGTCTTTTGCAACATCGATCAACTGCTTGGCAATTGCCACATCTCCATTATGATTGATGCCGATTTCTGCAATAATAAAAATATGCATTTCCCTCCCTCTCTAATCTTCGGAATTTCTCGCTGGTACAAGCGTCAGGAAATTGTGTAACCTAACATAAAGCGGAAATCATAATCGCCCTAACTTTATCATTGCTTCCTTGCCGAGTGATCGTTTCCGTATTGAAAAACCAAACGATAAGAAGACATAACACCACAATGCCAATGATGACGATATATTTTTTCATTTTCCATTATCCTAAATTCATAGCATTAGCCTTATACAAGGCCAATGTCTCATCAATGACCTTACCCACAGTAAATTCTTTTAAGACAAGCTCTCTCCCCTTTTTGCCCATTTCCTGGCGAAGCATCGGATTTTCGATGAGCGTGCGCAACGCATCGGCTAATGCTTCAAAATCACGAAGCGGGACCAGAAAGCCATTGATGCCATCTCGAACAATTTCCCGGCACCCCGGAGCGTTCGTCGTAACAATAGGACGCCCACATGCGGCAGCTTCAATTAACACTTTCGGCAACCCTTCACGATACGACGGAAGACACACCACGTGAGATCTCTGAAAAATGGCCGGGATGTTGTCGTGATAGCCCCACCACTCTACAACTCCCTCGTCATTCCATGATGCGAGTGTCGATATCGGAATGGAAGCCGGATTGTCGGGATCATTTTTCCCGATTAAAACAAAGCGCGCTTTAGTTACCCCCTGTCTTAATCGTTTAGCTGCATTCACAAATTCTCCCACACCCTTATCCCATAACATACGGGATACAAGGACCACCATTGGTTCCCCGGGGCATTCGGGTGAAGGCCGGAATTTGTCAGCATCCACACCAGAACCCTTTATCAAAACAATGTTCTCATGCTTTACAATAGCTGATTTTTGAAGCAGTTGAACATCATCCGGATTCTGAAGGATTAATTTGCCATGCCGGGTATTGAGGGCTAAATTTAGCGCAATGCTGATAAAAAAACGCAGGGTTTTTACATACCATTTATCTGAAATAAATATAAACCCAAGACCTATCAAGGCATTAATGACAACAGGTTTTTTTACGATCCGTGCGGCGAAAGAACCATACAGGACCGGTTTTAAAGCGACATGATGAACAATGTCCGGTTGTTCCGTTCTATAAATATTGATTATTTCTAAAATTGAAGCAATTTCCCTAAAAGGATTCCTGCCCGCGCGTCTTAATCCAATGGGAATTAATTTAAACCCTTCTTGTTTAATCTTTTCCCCACAATCGGTAATATGTGTCGCTATGGTGACATCAAATCCGGCATCACGTGCAGCACGCGCAATAGGCAGACGATGAGATAAAAAAGCCCAATCCTCCGCAACAAGATAAATTATTTTAGGCCTTTTTAGAGCTTTATTTAATGCCGTTGACTCCATATCAATGAACAACTATATCAGCATGTGATACACTCTTACCAGATTGTTCATTCCATGCCAGGAACATAAGGACAGCCCAAAGATGCTGCTGCCATTTCTTTTTCCCCTCTATGTGTTCCAGCCATTTAGTTCTTACCATCGTTTCGTCTAAATAACCTTCGTTCACCAAACGGCTTTTGTCTAATAATGATTCAGCCCATTCTCTCAGAGGACCTCTTAACCAAACATCTATCGGGATTGAGAAACCTGATTTCGGTCTTTCGATCAAAGAACAGGGCACATACTTATATAATATTTGGCGTAGAATCCACTTGCTTAATCCGTCGCGATATTTCATGGAAAGCGGCAATCGCCATGAAAATTCAACGAGCCGATGATCCAGAAAGGGAACGCGTGTCTCCAGACTGTTTCCCATTGCAGCACGATCAACTTTTACCAGCATGTCATCCGGCAACGAAGTCATTTGTTCAACATACATAATCGTATGTAACGCGTTAGAAAAATCGGGCCACGTTAGCCGATCAGTCAATAACGATTGTTTTTCGCAAGCACCCAAAACTAATTCGCTGGGATAATTCCAAAATTTTGTCAGGATTTGATACATTTCCACCGGATTACTTCTTGTTATGATGTCAGCAATTTTTTGCACCTGATCGGCAAGCATGCCATGCTTTTTCCTACGCAGGACCAATTCTATTAATGATGCAGGCATATTATTTAAGATTAGGGATATTGCTTTTCTCAAGGGATATGGAATTATCTGAAAGATTCTCTGCAAACGCATGAGTTGAACATGGCGATTATATCCGAGAAAAACTTCATCACCGCCATCACCGGAAAGGCTCACCGTCACGTTTTGTCGGGCAAGTTTGCATAGTAAATATGTCGGTATCTGAGAAGAATCCGCAAATGGCTCATCATAAAGGATGGGCAATTGGGGAATGACTGACATGCACTCATCAGGCGTAACATAGGCTTCAGTATGATTCGTACCAAGATGTTTCGCAACAGCGTTCGCATCGTTTGCTTCATTGTATGCAATGTCATGAAATCCCATTGTGAAGGTGCGGATCGGCCTCGGGCTTTGTAATTGCATCAATGCTGCAATTGCTGATGAATCAACACCGCCGGAAAGAAATGCGCCGATGGGGACGTCAGAAATCATCTGGCCGCAAACGGCTTCTTTCAAATAATTCCCCAGTTCTGATATGGCTTCCTCGTCCGTGCCGGCAAATGGATTTCTGATCCCATCTTCAGCAACCTCAAGCAGAGACCAATATTGGATTGGTTCAGGTAATACACCTGCAGAAATCTCCTTCAACTTTAACCTGAGATAAGCACCTGGAGATAATTTCAATATATTCCGATAAATCGAAAACGGGGCAGGGACATAATTATTTCTAAAATATAATCCCAGCACATCTCTATCGATTTCGCCGCGCCATGCGGGATGTAAGCGCAATGATTTTAATTCGGAACCAAATAAAAAAACACCTGATGACCATCCATAGTAAAGTGGCTTCTCACCAATTCGGTCCCGAATCAGATATAATATGCTCTCGTCTCTGTCCCATAAAGCAATTGCGAACATGCCGACAAAACGTTTAACCGCCTTGTCAATTCCCCATTCTTCAAACGCTGCAAGGATGACCTCAGTATCCGAATGACCAAGCCAGCGGCGACTTCCCAAACCTTCCAGTTCTTTGCGAATGGCATGGTAGTTATATATTTCACCATTGAAGACAATAACATATCGGCCCGAAACCGATAACATCGGTTGATGACCGGCAGGTGACAAATCAATAATCGAAAGACGACGATGCCCCAACCCCACGCCGGTAGTTCTGTCAAACCAAAGGCCTTCATCATCGGGTCCCCGGTGGATGATGGTATCCGTCATCCTCTTGAGGATCAACTCGGGATGCCGGATTTCACTGTCAACAAAACCTGTTATCCCGCACATTTTATATCGCTGATTCTAATCATGATTTATAGCCTACGGCGCACCAGTACGGGGGAGAATCGCTAAATTCAATCCGTTCCAGCCCTGCCTCTTCCATCATTTGTCTGATTTCATTTAGGGTAAATCTCTGCTCCAATCGGGTCCCAAAACGGTCAAGCGCATCGGTCCGCATTGTGTAAAAGCTTCGATTCCTGTAGCTCGAAAGCGGAAATGAGTCTACTAAAAAATCCAATCTTTCCAAAAGTAAAGCGGTTTTTGCGAGAGGATAATACACAAATAAAGCTATTAGCTGTGTCATTGCATAGCGGAGAAAATATGGCGCTACAGATATTAACCGTCTGATCACATCACTAAATTTCCAAATCAGGATAAACCAAAAGGGTCGGTTATCAAATGCGTAATATAAATAGATCAGAAAAGGAGCCCCGGGTTTGAGTTTTGCGGCACAAGCTTTGATCCCGGCGAGAGTATCCGGGACATGATGAAGCACCCCCAGTGAATAAGCGAAGTCCATAGAGCCATCTTCTAATGGTATGGAATCAACGCTTGCCAGATGAAACAAACAGGTTTGTTTTCTTGCTAAATTTTTTCTTGCAATATTAAGGGCGCTGTTACTTGCATCAATGCAGTGCAATTGACCGACCCTATCCGCAACAATTTTCGCCCAGCGTCCACTTCCACATCCGAGATCAAAGCCAATAGAACGTTGACCTACCAATGCCCAGGGGAATATTTTAAAGTACTGAGAATATATTTCGTTTATTTCTTCTGCTGATAATTCTGATTGGTCAAATCTACTCCACTCATCCCCAAAACCATTGACCGTCTTACGATCAAAATTTGCCATTTGTTGTGTTCCTTAAATATCAATTGATAATGATGAGCTCGTGAAGTTCTATTGTTTCATTCCAGGGTCAAGAGTAACGCGGTGTGTGTTAAGGCAGGTTGGGAGCCTAATTGATTCAAAAAATAGCAATTCTAAATTTTTCGATCTTTCAGGAATTGGCGGAATCTTGACAGGGGATTCTGGATGGCGGATCGATGATTCCGGTAAATATGATCAAAATCAACTTCATTCAGTTTTTGAAAATAATTTTCATAACGGATATTTTCATTATGCCGTGCAGTGCCCATGTATTTGGCTGTCCATCCTGAATTAACAAGTTCCGATATTGATGCCCATTTATTTTGTCTATTGAGGAATATCGTCTGGCGATAGAGGTCACAAAGATGCCATGCACCGTCAAAATAAACAGTCCCGAGAGAGATATAGGGGGGATCAGAACCGTCAGGACCTTTACAATCCAAAATGAAACCTTTTAATCCGGCATAATTTGAAAGGATGGCGAAGACATCCGCCATCTGGTCAGGCATACCGTAACCACGAACAATGATATTCCATGGATGATCGTCTATAACCGGTAATTGAGGCGGCTGTCTTACGATGTGCTGGTTCGTCCATTCGAATACGGCTTCAGCTTTTTGTTGATCCGTCATCCTGTCGTTAACAATTTGATCAACAGTCCATTGATAATTCATATGGCGATCAAAAAAATTATGCAATTTAAGATAGAGCGGTATCTTAATTGCTCTGACTTTATAATTGATGCCCTGCCGAGTGATCGTATCCGTGTTGAGAATCAAAACGGCAACAAGAAATAGGGAAATAATACCAATAATGATAAAATATTTTGTTTTCATTCTTCTCACTATTTATTTTGAATCCAAAGCGAACGCTTTATATAGGGCTGCCTGACTATTCATCGTTGAATTCATTCCCGTATCAATTGTTACCTACAAAATACCAATAAGGCAGACTATTGCTATAATAAGGACTTACTATCCACGACAACAGGGTGGCGTAGTAATTGTTTCATAGGAGAGTTAGAAAGAATACGACCAATACCTGTCGCATCATCCCCGAATATTTTGAGATTCCGCCGCACATAATCTTTCTGCTCCTCAGTCAAGTCAAACCGCCATGCAACGGGACTCATGCAAGCATAATCACTTATGCCCTTTGGCACCTCATCCGCGGCAAATCGGAACATATCATACGGGAATATCTCCGTTACCTCGTGGTCCAAGTTTTTCAAAATATTACCTATACGAGCCGCATCCCAACGAATGACAACATCAAAAAAATGAGCCAGCTCTGAATCATTGCGGCGGCTTTCGTTTAATAAGCGATTTACCGCAGTTTGGACGATATCTACCATACTTGCCACATAATGCGTAAGAGCACGAGCCTTAAAGGTATATAACAGATTAAACCCTATTTCGCCTTTACCATATCGTTCGATAGTGCCGGATTTTTGAATGAATGCTTCCAGGTTTTTCCTGTTTTTCCAAAGCTCTGTCTCTGTATGACTGCGAAATTCTTTGAATATATCATCAAAATCTGTCCCGGGAATTGTTTCTTGGATCAATTCAAGCCACCGATAGACTGATAGTCCATTGGCTTGCATAGCCTTTATAACGGTCCCAAAAACAATATCATTGTAGAAAATAGTTATGACTAGATGCATGGTTCGGCATTCCACATAATCCTGATAAGACATTGAATGAGTGGCCACGCATATATCTTCGATGTCCGCAACGGCAATACTCTTCTTCCCCATGGTATAAACACCAAAAGCACGCGGCAAAACGCGGAAGCGCAATTCCATGCCATACCGGGCAAGTGTCTCCTCAGTCGCTAATTCACTACCCCAGAGAATCATAAGCTGATAAGGAATCACTTTATTAAACCCGGCTGTTACAACTGTTCGGAGTGTTTGAAAATGTGACGCCTTGGTTTCACCGGGCAGACCCAATATCACTTCGCAGTAGGAGTTAGCATCGACATTCCTGGCCTCTTTGGCCAGCAACATCAGTTCATCAACCGCGATATTTTTACGCTTTATATTCTCCAGCACAACAGGATCCAAGGATTGAACGGAACCGGATAATACGATTCTACCCTCAACAAGCCGCGCAGTCTCAAGAATACGTTGCTTTTGATTTTTGCCAGTAGACGTATTGATATGATCAGGCCAGCCATAACGTTTATATGACCAAGCCATGGTTTTTGCTACCTCCAGATCTTCCTCGTACATGCCAAAGTTGGAATCACCTATGTAGAGGTCGCTCCGCCCTCCTTGAGCCCGGACAATAGACATTTTTTTACCGATATATTCTATTTCGGCACGTATATAATCCATGCTGAATTTAGCAATCTTGCTATAGTAGCCGTTCCCTTCCGTACAATACGTACAAGTGAATGGACAGCCACGCTTTGTTTGGATGAGAGGCCAAAGACGGCCATCGAAGAACTCATTAAACTTTCCTGTTACGTAGGGTGATGGAATTTGATCTAAATCAGTAAGCCTTTCGCCCAACACCAATGCCGTTATCGGTTTGCCGTTTTTATCCACTGCCTGGTCAGAAGACAGTCCTATGCCTTGTTTGAGCTTTTCGGCATCCATCCCGCAGGTCCTGAGACTGTTGAGTAAATTGACAAAAGCCATTTCTCCTTCATGAAGGATATAGAAATCAACTTCCGGATGAGACTGCAAGAATGCTTCCTGTTTTACACGTTCAAGAGGGAAGTTGGGCCCTCCCATCACCACAACGGTTTTGGGATTCAACTCTTTGATGTGCCTTGCCATCGCCAACGACAGCTCAAAATTCCAAACAAAATTACTAAACCCAACAATATCCGGACTGCCTTCTTGTGCCAGCGCTTGGGCAAGCTTCTCAGGATATCGAAAAAGTTTAATAGGATTGTTAAATGGGATATTACTCTCGGCATAGGTCGCAATACAGCCAATGCCCAAAGGAAATGTATCGACACCAAGAGATTGAGCACATAGGCCCGTATGCGTCAGATCGGCCAGCCACACGCGCAAGTCCGATTTGTTGCCTGCATCAGTCATAGAGAGATTAAGAATTATCTGTCCAACACAGATTGAAACAAACGATCCCATTGCTCCAGATATGCATCCTCGCTATAAATGGTATCAGCACATACCTTTCCTTGCATCGCTGCAACCTGCCTTTCCTTCGAATTCACAATATATTCTTCTAATTTAAGCTGCCATTCGCTATTGTTACGACAGCACATTTTCAATCCGCATCTTGCCATGACTCTCTCATAAGCCGGGGTCGCGGAGACAATAGTCGGCATGCCCATTCTCCAAAATAAAACAAGTTTATTTTCCGGTTTTCCGGACATCATCGGATTAGAAATATCCAAAGGAATGATGGCGATGTCACAACCCGTTATAATCCGCGATAACATCTCTAAATTCCACTGATAGAGGTAAACCAATGAATCGTGACCGCTCGTGGTATTAGAAAGATAGTCATCGTTAAAAATACGCCTGACCTCATCTATAGCTGATACCTTCCTAAATATATTCATGTATTTCCTGCGCTCTAGATCAGTGATAATATGCAACGTAATAGGGTATTTTTTTCTAAGTTCGGTCAGGACTTCTTTTATCTGAATAAAACCATAGATATTTTCGGGCTGCCCTTCCCATACCAAATTGATGCGCTTGCCGATGGAATAGTCTGATTTTATCTCCCGGGCAACTTTAAGATTGAATTCCAAAATGACATGCACATTTTTGCAATATTTTTGAATATCCTCCTTCTGTTCCAATGTTGTGCAAACAACGGCATCCGCTCTTGAACACATTTCTTGTATGGCCGTGGAATAATTAATCTTCAATCGCTTATGTTGTCCACCAATATACTTAGCCACACCACGCAAAGCCCCTTTGATATTAAGCGGCGATACCGCTAAATAGGAATCTACTAACAAATAAATCAACTTCGCACTACCGCGGTAGCCACTCCAGACACTCACGTCGGCGAGGGGTGAGAGAACAATAACATCATAATCCGTGCCCCGTTCTGCGATTTCATACTTGATATCCCGCTTGCGGGCGTAGTAGATAAAATTCCTTCGATCGAACGGATGGTCATATAATTTGCTCATAGGCACAAAACCAACACGTAGGCCTGGAAGATCCAACAAAGTTACCTTCTCCTTTTAGAGCAGCATTTGATCATAGTATGTGATACGGGTTCCCGAATTCTCAAACTTAACGGGGAGCCGATAAAGATTACTAAGGGCATGCGTAACAGCTTCTTGATTCTGCGGTTCCACATAAAACAGCAGGAATCCGCCGCCGCCAGCCCCCAATAGCTTGCCGCCAAGTGCGCCAGCCGATATGGCCGTCTCATAATATCGGTCGATATCCGATGAGGAGATTTCATCCGTGATGCTTTTTTTAAGAAGCCAGCCACGATGCAGGATGCTGCCGAAATCATTTAAATTGGCTCCGGTTGAAAGAATATCCCTCAAAGGACTCACCAAGTTTTTCATTTCCGACAGCACATTTCGTTTTTCTTCTGTTCTCATATTCTGTGCGTGAAGAATTTTGCTGGCATCGCGCTTAACAGACGTGTAAAATAACATTAGATGTTTTTCTAACGCCTCTTTTGTTTCTGGCCTGTAGAAAACTGGATCAACCGAAACGAGCCCGTCCTTATGGAAGGTAAGTACATTTAGTCGACCGTAAGCGGCGGCATAGTGGTCCTGCTTACCAATATGACGGCCCAAAATATCAACCTCAAGATGAGCTGCCATACTGGCCAACGTGCCCTTAGTCACCATCTTGCCTTCGAGTGCAAACAAGGCATGAAGCAATCCGACGGCAAAAGAACTGGAAGAGCCTAAACCCGTATTTGCGGGTATATCCGCAAATGTGGAAATTTCCAAAGGGATATCCATCCCCATCAATTTCAAGGCTTCGCGCACAATTGGATGCTCGATATCTTCAACTCTATCTTTGAATTCAACCTTGCTCCAATTGATACGGAATTTATGCTCTGCAATAGCCGTCTGTCGTTTCACCGCCACATAGATGTATTTATCAATCCCCGTGCTAATCACCTGTCCATCTTCTTTGGAGTAAAATTCCGGCAGGTCTGTTCCTCCGCCGGCAAAACTGATTCGAAAAGGAGTTCGTGAAATAATCATGAGCCCACCAAATAAGAGACCGCTTCTTTTAAATGAGGGACAACCCGCGCTGGATATTCTTGCGGCTGAAGGCTTTTCAAATCTTCTTCTTTTCCGATGTAGACACATTTGCAGCCAGCCCGAAAAGCCGCCTGGCAGTCCCGTGGATCGTCACCGATGAAATGAGTCTTATCGAGACGGAATAATAAATCGCGGGAGGCTTGAAAAAAGAGCCCCGGCTCAGGTTTACGACAGGAGCATTTCTCCACCCAATGGTGAGGACAGACATAAATCCCCAATATCCGAACACCTTCTCCCTCCAGGTACTGCCTCATCCTGGCGTTTATATCAGTAACTGTTTCTGCTGACATCATCCCCCGACCAATGCCGGCCTGATTGGAGATAATAACAAATGAAAACCCGACCGTTGAAAGCTCCTTCATTCCTTCAACATTCTCTTGAATAAAAGAAAACTTGTTCAACGAATCG
>CAZTLA010000003.1:13617-39258 GCA_964614365.1 uncultured Syntrophales bacterium
TCGATATACTCTCCCTTGGGTGCTTTTTTATTGATAACGCCATCTCTATCGATCAAAAGGATTTTCTTCTGTCTTAAATATTCGGTGGTCAGCCGTAGCCGATCCAAGTCCGAGATGCTGTGATAAGCATCTCGGACAACCATTCCCGCCACCTGTCGGTCGGACGTCAATTTTGTAATTATGTCTGCAAAGCTGATGTCAGGATCGTTATAATATTCAAAGATTTCTTTATAGCCAATCATATATCCCAATTCAACAAACCCCAGACTGCCCGCAGCACGCGTCTTGTCATAGACTTCAACAGTACCGTCATCCGCCAACCGAATGTTCCCGGAGGGCTTCGCCTGTACGATAAAACTGAGCAGTTTTTTTTGTTCAAAATAAAACTGCGTAAGCTTTCTAAGATTGAATGATACGAAATTATCAGAATACATAAGCAGAAAATAATCCTGAAGTGATTCCCGGATTTCATAGAGACGTCTACCAGTCTCCCATTCCACAGGACCATGTGAATACCGAACATTTAATCCCACAATACTTCCGTCCCCGAAATAATCCCGGATCTGTTCACCGAGGTAACCGGTCATGAGGATAACTTCCCGGATGCCATTTTCCTTCAATTGATCAAGAAGGTATTGCAGAAAGGGGAGCCCATTGACCAAAACCATAGGCTTGGGAATCTTATCCGTAAGTGGGCGCAAGCGCGTCCCCAAGCCGCCGCACAGGATCGCAGCCTGCTCAGGAATGACCATTATCTTCATCCTCTGAATGCCGGACCGTCGCTTCTATACCCTCGCTTAGGGATACCTTGGGCTTCCAGTTTGTCCTTTCCGTTAACCGCGACACGTCAGCCCAGAATCCCCTTCCCTCAGTCAAGGAACCATCCGATACTAGGCCTTCCTGACCTAAGCTTTTCGCCACGAAACTACACACCTCGCCGACTGTTGAAGGAACCCCTGAGCCTATGTTAAAAACTCCCGATACCTCCGGGGTCTCTATCAAAACACGAATAGCAGCGACAACATCAGATATATGAATGAAATCGTGCAGGGCATTGAAATTTTCGACCCGTGGAGAATGTCCCTCTTTTAACGTGCGGTAACAAGAAGGAATTAATGACGTCGTTCGCTGACCGACGCCATAGGCAAAAAATATCCGGCCCCAGATAAAAGTGATGCCTGCTTCGACAGCCAAGCTTTCCCCCACCTCCCGTAAGGCTGTTTTAAAAGAAGCGAATAGGTTCCTCGCTTGAGGTACCATATCTTCTTTAAGCTGCCCATCTAATGTTCCGTACTCCCAGCACGTTCCAGTCGCAAAGATTTTCTTGCACTCTTGATGCCGTAAAAACTCAAATAAACGCACGCTCATGTTAAAATTTGCCAGATTTTGCTGCAAAGAATAATCCGGTAATGCAATCCAGGCCAAATGAATGCATGCTTCAGGTGCAAAGGCCTCAACCGCTTTTATCCACGCCGAGGAGTCGCTTAAATCGCCCCTCACATAGGATATATGAGGGCCAGAGAAACACTGGTCTTGGCGGCCAATCAAAAGTAACTTGTGCTGATCCAATAAAGGAATCAAATGCCTGCCGATAAACCCGCTTCCCCCCGTCACAAAAATTCGCATAAAAAAATCAACCCAAAGAATATACCAAGCATGATTCTACTGTATTATGAAGAACTTACATTTAGTTCTTCCACGGTGTTGTTGATGTGTTTATCGCAGGAACGTTTGCCGTGCCCCCAATGTGCAATTCGTATCATTTCATCAAGTGGGGATCAAATGCGGCATAACTGCGGTCCTTTTCAGAAATGACCGCCGGTGCAGCCGGCCACGTAAAACTGAAAAATGGATCGTTGTAGCGAAATCCTTTGTAGGAATCTGCTGTGTAGAATTCAGACATATAGTAAAGAACGCTACTGTTTTCCTCCAAAGTAAGATAAGCATTGGCACAGCCCGCGGGTATGTGTACGCTGATAGCAACATCGGCATTTAATTCAACTGCGGTCCACTTCAGAAATGTCACCGACTGTGGTCTCAGATCAACGATGATATCATAGATAGCGCCTCGGAGACAGGTAATCGTCTTATGTTCTTCGAAAGGCTTGCTCTGATAATGGAAGCCCCTTAAGGTATGTTTGGTGTAATTTTTTGAGATGTTGGTCTGGACAATGCCGGATTCGAGCCCTCTTGCACTGAACTCCTTTTGGCAAAAATGCCTGTAGAATAGACCGCGATTATCGCTGAGCGGCTCAGCCTCAATAAGCCATACGCCTGGTATTGTCTGCTCAATAAATTTCATCATGCAACCTGCCTTATTACGTATTTGAAAAATCTATAATTTTAGGGTCATTTGGAAGAGGAAGGATGATTCTCCCCCGAAACTGATATTTATTTTTCAGCAAAGAGAGAATCTCCTCTCTAAAATTCCATGCCAGAAGAAGAACTACATCGGGATTTTTTGAAAAAGCAGCATCCGGAGGCAAAATAAGGATATCGGTCCCTGCCGTATATCTATTGTGTTTAAGAGGATTCTGGTCGGCAATGCACAAGAGATGTTCCTTATTGATGCCACAGAAGTTAAGCAAGGTAGAGCTCCGCGCCGAAGCACCATAACCTAAAACGGTTAACCCTTTATCGACTTCATCACGGATCATCGCTATTAATTTTACCTTGTGCTGAAGACATTGCTTTGAAAATCCTTTCCACGCAGCCTCTGTGTTAAGACCGCTTCGTTCTTCTGTCTCAATCTTTTTCTTCAAGGACTCCGACGGTGCTCTTTTGTCCTGCGAAAAGAAAATAACAAGTGACCCCCCACTGATCGGACTCACTATGAGATCAAAAATCCATAATCCGTGTTTCTGCAAGAGATAAGAAAGACTTTTAATGGAAAAATAAAATAAATGTTCATGATAAATAGAATCATAATGAAGTTCATCCATGATAATTTTCGCATAATGGAACTCAACAGCCCCTATTCCCTGAACATTAAGACACTGACGCATACCTGCGACAACATCGTCAACCTTGTCAACATGAGGAAGCACATTCCTGGCGAAAACGAAATCCGCCTTACCATGCGTTGCAGTAATGTCATCTGCAACCTTTTTCCCAAAGAATGCGGCCCGGGTCGGAACACCTCTCTCATTGGCTATTTGCACGATATTGTCCGCAGGATCAATCCCGAGAACCCGATGCCCATTATTCTTAAAAGGCGTAAGAAACGTGCCATCGTTACTGGCAACCTCAACAACAAAAAGAGGATGTTTCGCGCAGCGCTCACGAGATTCCCGATAAAATAATAAGCTATAATTTAGAGTTGTGGCAGAGGTACCTGTAACCCAGACATAATTCTTGAATAAGTATTCCGGGCTAACCGTTTCTGTCAATTGAACAGTTGTGCAACGAGGGCAGCGACAGATAGATAGAGGAATCTCCGGCAAAAGCTCATGCGGTTGGCAGCGCAAGCTATTGGCTGGAGGCTGTAGTCCAAGTTCGAGAAAAACCTTTATCTTATCACTGCCACAGATACGGCATTCGTTAATCGTCTTAAATAAGACCTTATCCATCATTGCCTTCCACTCGACGCAAGTCTTCATTAATTATTGAATGCTGACGCAGATATTCTATTTGCTTTAAGCGATTGGTCATTCGGCCTCTAAACTGCTCTTCTGTGAAATTTACTTTTTTGAATAATTGGACCAGTTCGTTGCCTCCACGCACCAGATCCCATTCCGGCTTATAATAATCTTTTAAAACCGTTAAAATTTTATTAAAGCTCACACGGTATGTACGGGAATCAGAGCCATCCTCCCCGGTAAAAAGCAACGTAGTACCTTCAACGACTGCCCGGGCCGCTTCTGCAAGGTCTTTGACGGTAAAATTTCCATTCGGGATGCCAACGTTAAAAGACTGGCCGGCAACAAATTCCCAAGGTGCCTCTAATCCCGCAATGAAAGCACTGGAGACATCTCTGATGTGAACAACCGGTCTCCAGGGAGTTCCATCGCTCTTAATTTCAATTTTTCCTGTCGTGTAAGCACACGCGACTAAGTTATTATAAACAATATCGCACCTGAGCCTAGGGCTGGCACCGAACACCGTTGAGGGTCTGAAAGAGATAACTGTGAAACGGCTGTCACAGAGCTCCCTTAATTTCACTTCAGCCTGCCATTTTGTTTTAGCATAAATAGTAATAGGATGCTTTTCACTGTTGTCTTCGTCTAACTCACCCGTTGCATCGGAGATGCCATACATGCTTTGGGAAGACGAGTAGATGAACCGGGCTACTCCGGCTTCTTTAGCCAAGCGCGCCAGCTTCAATGTTGATTCATAGTTAATGTCCTCTGTGAGACATGGTGCGAATGCGCCTAAGGGGTCATTAGAAAGCCCCGCTAAATGGATAACAGCATCTACCCCACGTAAATCCACCGATGCAATATCTCTGATGTCCTTTGTTGTTCTATTATAGACACAGGCTGACTTATAAAGATCATTATCCCGGTAATAATCTATATCATACCCGACAATGTCATAGGACTTCTCAATGAGTATCTGGACTAATACGCTCCCGATATATCCCCTGTCCCCTGTCACTAATACTCTCATATCTGCTCCTTGACAGTAGCTGACCGGCAGCTGATCCAGTTTGCAAACTCTTTGATCGTCGCGATATTTTCTAAAGGCAAAGCTTCCGGCCATACACTTTGAATTTTTCTGCTTTTTGAGCTTCTAAATACCGAGCCTAAACGCAGCCAGCTCTGTTTTTCTGTAAAAACGGAAAATAGATAGAACCATTCAATAAAGGTCAACAACTTCAGCCGCGAAACGAGGTTCCTGAAGGAAATGGCACCTGACTTGTATTGAAGATACCATGAATAGACCTGACGCCTAACATAACCGGCACGGCTGATTTCGATATCCTTCAAATAATCTTGATAATTCGACTTTAAAAGAGAAAGCCATACAACCATGCAATTATTGAGTTCTAATCCCGGGAGGCAGCCATCAAACTGCACGTCTATGCCCAAATATTTTTTACCTTCATCTTGCTTATCACTATAAACAAAATGACCGAACGATTTAGGAGAAACTCCCACAACCAGCAGTTTTTCAGGTACATAAACCCACGTATTTGCTTTTAACAATAACGAATTAAGAGCAAAGTGGTCAGGAAAAGGTGCACGGAAAATAGCGCCGGGAATTTGATTAATAGCCAGGCGAGACACCAATGTCGTCTGCATATTTAGGGGGATGCGATTACTGAAGCGGAACATATCCCGTACAATAGAGAACCTCATCTCAGCACCAATTAGGCCCTCTTTTTGAAAATCAGAACCGAATCTAAAAAACATCTCATTGTAATAGCTTTGCTGATTGTCGTTAATAGAACCGCAACTGACATAACTGTATGCGTTGTACGTGACACAATCAGGCGAGTTATATTTTACAAGGATTTGTTCCATCCTGTTGAAATAGCGTGGGAGAAGACAGTCATCGTCTCCCATCATCAAAATATAATCACCGCAGCTAGCCTGAAGGGCGCAGTTCCAATTCTCTGTCACCGAGACAGGCGACGATAAATGGACGACTTTCAGGCGTGAGTCGTCACGGAAAGAGTCAAGAACCGTCCCTGTGTCATCGGTATTAGCATTATCAGAAACAACAAGCTCCATATTCTGATAAGCCTCCCCCAGAATTGAGCTTATGCAGTCCTTAAGATACTTTCCACCATTACGGGTTGGAAGCAATACCGAAAATTTCACTCCTTTGCCCTCTCTCTCAATATCCGAAATCAAGCCATTCCTTTCTTCCTTTTATAAATTTCCTCAACATAGCCGCTCCTGAGCCAGGACACATCCCTGGAAAGTCGTTCAAAACCGCCCACGCGATTCACTATCTCAGGTACAAGAACTTGTGGTTTCCCATAGACAACACTATAGGATTCGTGATTGTAGCTGAAAAAGACACCTGAAACATTCTCCCGGGTAAATCGAATATACCGTTCGACGATCGGCTCGGACATCTCAGGCATGCTGTTCTCGTTTATAAGAACATCGAAATTTTGCTTATCTATTAAATCAATAGCTGACGTCGGAAGAATAAATATCATAGAATCTTTACTCACCGTCTCTGCGTATAAGCTGATTCGTGAAGGCCCAAACGCCTTATATAAGAAATATCCCTGTATTACGTTTATGAGGGACAGGTCTATTATTGAATATGTGATCGCCTCCTTTTGCAGTTTCAGCATCCAGTAAGCCAGTCCGCCAAAGCCAGCTCCTATCTCTAATAGATTCAGCCTCGAAGTCTTTTTCTCAGCCACGTAATTTTGTATAGCCTTGCTAATCCGCAAAGCCACATATATATGTTCTGGTTGTTCCATAGTGATGAGAGCATTCGTTGCTTGAACGCCATAAGGAGCTCCTATATCCGGAAAATCGATAGAAATACTAAGAACATTTTCAATCTTTGCTACAAGTGCGTTGACCCCCTCTTGCAGTCCTTCCGCAATTAAACCCTGCTGAGGAGATTCTGTCCGGACAACACCCAGATATTCCGCAAGAGCTAAGAGATTATCCTGATACTTCATCGACCAGATCTTAGCACCAATCCTGCTATTTGCATGCTCAACCAGAGAACCTGATGCCAAGCCGTAGACAAAATCCTCCCGAAATAAGGATGACAGGCATCGTGCAAGTTTTTCAGCATTTTTTGATTCTACGGCAGAAATCAATTTACTACAATGCTTCTTAAGGCTTTGAGACCATATCTCACTAGTGTCGTTATCAATTCTTGCTTGATCGCAATTTGCCTTATGATATGCCGCAATAAGGCGCTCGCAAAATAGTATATCGGATGGAGTTACGTCCTTAATGTCTCTGAAGGCTATGTTTAAAGAAGGAATTTTACGGATATTTAAAATCCATAAATAATGTTTCGTGTATTTTAACAGATCATAATTTATCAGTGAAATTCCAAGTCGTTTAAAAAGATTGCTGTTCAGTATTGTCTTCAATGTCTCTTTAAAAATCACACCCTCCTTTCTTCGGAAGAACACCGGTTCTTTCGAAGAACAATGGTATAAGCACTTCCGGCAAAATCTTTCCTGTCCCATAAGCCCATAGGCAGACTGAGAGCATATCCAAGGACAAACGCCATCAGCTGCAACCAGCGATGTGAAAAACGATTCATCAGATACCGCTGCCAACCAAACCGATTCCAACTCCTCGCCCCTTTGTCTGAGGTGGTCTGAAACACCGGTTCTAAGCCGAAAGGCTTCAAACGTTGGATCAAAAGCGCCGCCGAAATAAGGAATAAGTGGCGGGGCGCATCCACGTGAGGCCAAAGGGAAGCCATCAGACGAAACTGGAATGCCTCGGGGTTTGGCGTAGCAATAAGCAAAACTCCGCCGGGATTTAAGTTTCTGGCTGCCTTCTCCAGAAACAACCAAGGTTGAGGTAGATGCTCAATCACGTGCCATAGCGCGATGACGTCATGACCAGCCATAGCTTCAATGGCCACATGGGGGCTGTCACTTTTGACGGCGTTAACACCGACGATGTGCGTTAAATATTCACAGCATCGGGCTTCCCTTTCGATGATGTCCACCTCAAACCCAGCCTGCTTGGCCTGATAAGCAAAGACGCCAAACCCCGGCCCAATTTCAAGAAGACGCCCGGCTTTCAGGAACTTGCTGATCATCTCCAGTTGATAACTCTCAGCCATGGCAACTTTCTTAAGCTTGGCAAAGGAAGGAACCTGATAGTAGTCATCCCCGTAATAGGCGTCAAGCGTATCAGGAATATCGGATAAAAAAATAAGCCCACAGTGCAGGCAACGCTCGTATGTGAATATCTCTTCAGTAACCCTCCTGTTCCAATCCTTGGTTGTGAAAAGGAGGGCGGTATTTCCGTGGCAAAGTGGACAATCCATTTTCTTATCTTTCGCCCCTGCATAGATGATCTTTCCACCATTGGATAGTCTGATCAAGACCGGCATCAAGACTGTACCGGGGGGACCAATTTACTCTCTCTCTTAGTTTTCTTATGTCGCCAACCAGCAGAGGGGGGTCATCCGGAGGCGCGGCCATTTCATTCAAGCAGATCAAATCTAATCTCCCAATTTTTCCGCCAATCTTACAAACAACTTCTTTTAAAGAGACCGGCAGCCCAGAAGCGATATTAACCGGTCCTTGCACCTCACTTTGCAGAATATCAACACTCGCAGAAGCAACATCTTCTACATGCAATAAATCCCTAATCTGATTACCATGGGTGCAACGAGCGGGCTCGCCCTTTAACAAGGAAGCAGTAATTGATGATATTAGCCTATTGGAATTTTCATAGGGCCCATACGGAAAAAAAATCCTCCCCCATGCATAACTAACCCCTCTCTGATTTGAGAAGTGTTTTATCATTTCATACAAACTATTCTTGCAAACACCATAGAGGGTAGCTGGTTTTAAAGGGGTTATTTCTTCAGAGCAATATCCATAATTCCAATCATATTCAGCGCATGTCCCTATAAATACAACACGCTTACCCCCATTTTCTGCAAAATTCGTAATCAAGCCTAAACTCGCCTGAACCCACCGAATATTTTCAAAAGATGTCCAGTATTTTCCTGGAACGGCATACCACGCAAAATGGAGAAGATGAGTCGGCTTTATTTCAGTAATTAATTGTTTTTGTCCTTCTAAGTTGAGAAGGTCTGCGTGATGCCATATTATTTTATGTTCTTTTTTGATATCCGGCTTGGAGTTATAATAAACGGCATGAATCTGATACTCTTTCCGTAAAAGGAAAGGGATCGCATGTCTTCCTATGAAACCACTTGCACCTGTTAAAAGAACTTGTTTCATTAGAGTCTTTTGAAATCAGCCATATTAAACGACACGTAATTTAACCCCTGCTTCTTAAACTCAATATCATTCAAATCACTTGTATGTTCGGTATGGGAATAACAAGCTTTCCGCCCCATTCCCTGACAAAAGCCATTTGCTCCAATATTTCATCTTTAAGATTCCACGGTAAAATAAATACATAGTCTGGTTTTGTTTCCTTTATCTTATCCGGTGCTTCGATAGGGATATGACTTCCCGGCAGATAACGACCTTGTTTATATGGGTTTCTATCCACGGTATAATCAATAAAGTCCGTCCTGATTCCACAGTAATTAAGCAAGGTGTTACCTTTTGCAGGTGCGCCATAACCCACAATGGTTTTCCCTTTCTCCTTTGCGTGAATCAGAAAATTAAGGATATCCCGTTTAACTGCTCTAACCTTCCGATCGAAAATGAAATAATGATTAATATCTGTGTAGCCGGCCGTTATCTCTCTATTTCTTAGCTCAAAAACACGGTCGGAAATTGCTTTGGTCTTATCTTCTTTGTGGCTCGCATAAATTCTTAAAGACCCTCCATGAGTAGGCAATTCCTCAACATCAAATATGGTGAGTCTGTGGGCAGAAAAAATCTTTTCTACCGTCAGAAAGGAAAAATAAGAAAAGTGTTCATGGTAAATAGTATCAAACTGCGTTTCATCCATCAGTCTCATGAGATGGGGAAATTCCATCGTAATAATACCGTCATGTTTTAAAGTGATGCTTAATCCTTCCACGAAATCGTTTAGATCAGGGTTATGTGCAAGAACATTGTTCCCAATGATAAGATCTGCCAATTTGCCACCTTGCTTCAATGTTCTGGCATATGATCTATCAAAAAAACATATATCAGTTGGGATTCCCTTTTCCATTGCCACTTTTGCAGTGCTGTCTGTAGGTTCTACACCGAGGATAGGAATGTCATATTGCTTGAAATACTGTAACAAATAGCCGTCATTACTCGCTACTTCTACCACAAAGGATTCCCTATTCAAGTTAAAACGGCTGATCATCATTTCCGTATATCTTTTGCAGTGCTGCAGCCAGCTTTCAGAGTATGATGAAAAATAGGCATAATTTGATGAGAAGATATTTTTTGCGGTTTCAAATTTCTCAATCTGAACCAGATAGCATTTATCACACACATATACATCCAAAGGATAATAGGGTTCCATTTTATGCAAATCGTCTTTTGAAAGATAAGCATTGGAAAGTGGAGAATTGCCAAGTGATAAAAAGGGGGCTTTCAATCCATGATCACATGCTCTGCATTTAAGCATCAATTCGATCCCGCAATTCAGTATATTGTTTAATGTGATCAATCCTCTGACTAAAAACTTCCTTAATGGTAAATCCATCAACCCTATACTCATCTATTGTGAATTTGACTGCCTGCTTAAAATCTAAAACTGGACGCCATCTCAACTTATTAATCGCTTTATTAATATCAAGGTACAAAAGATTTGCTTCTCCGCCATTACAGGTTTTATCCTCAGGTATGGATATAGAACTTCCCCACTGTCTAACAGTCTCTTCAACAAGCTGTCTCACGGAGACCATATTTTGCGATAAAGGCCCGAAATTCCATGCTCCCGAATATTTCCCCCCCTCTGTATATAAAAGTGAACCAAGCATTAGGTATCCGCTTAGAGGTTCCAAAACATGTTGCCAAGGTCGGACAGCTTCAGGATTTCTGATAGTTATTCTCTTATCATACATTAATGCACGCATACAATCGGGGATAATTCGATTTTCTGACCAGTCTCCGCCGCCAATCACATTTCCTGCCCTTACAGATACAATATTAGCCGTATTATCTTTGCTGAAAAATGATTGCAAGTATGAATAAGTAACTAGTTCAGCGGCTCCTTTGGAAGCGCTGTAAGGATCCTTACCGCCCAACGTATCTATTTCGCGATAGCCATACGTCCACTCACGATTTTCATAGCATTTATCACTTGTAACATTTACAGCAACTTTTACAGAGGGCGTGTGTCTGACAGCCTCAAGCACATTAACTGTTCCCATTACATTGGTACTGTAAGTATGAAGAGGGTCTTTATAGGAATCCAAAACTAACGGCTGTGCTGCAAGATGGAAAACTATATCTGGCTTAAATTTTGAGAAGACTGCTAATAGTGCTTGATAATCTTGTATATTTCCATCAACATGAGAAATTTTTTTATCTAAGCCGCAAATGACGTAATTATCTTTTTTCGTTTTCGGCGGGAGAGCATAACCAATAATATTTGCACCAAGATTTAATAACCATACTACAAGCCATGAACCTTTGAATCCTGTATTTCCCGTAACTAAGATTGTTTTTCCTTTATATGTATTGTTAAAAAAATTGCTCATATCCACGTTTTCCAGAAAGCTTTATTTGAATTCCACAGTTTATTCAAATAATCCATATCTCTTAATGTGTCCATACATATCCATTGTTTAGCGTGTTTATATACCATAAGCTGTCCTTCACGTGCAATCTGTTCCAAAGCGCCGATTTCCAAATCACAATTATCATCGACTGAGAGATAATCAAATATACCTTTTTTGAAAACAAAGAATCCACCGTTTATAAGACCTGCGGTAAAGGCTGAACTTGGTTCCGGCTTTTCATTAAAAGCCTCAACTCGGTTGCCGTCAATTTTTAACTCGCCAAACCGTGCAGCAGGATTGATACCCGTCACTGTTGCTAATTTCTCATGGCTATGGTGGAAAGCTAAAAGAGCATCGATATCTATGTCTGCCAACCCATCTCCATAAGTCATCATAAATTCATCGCCAGTAATATATTTTTCTATCTTTTTCAGGCGCGCCCCTTTAAGTGCCGTTTCCCCCGTATCGCTCAAGGTAACCCGCCAATCATTTTCTTGATGGCATTGTTGAATACATATCTTTTCCGGACGTCCAAGTTCAAGAGTGATATCATTGTTCATTATTTCATAATGATAAAAATATTCTTTGATCATCTCACCTTTGTAGCCTAAACTTAGGATGAAGTCTTTATGACCATATTGCGCATAAGTTTTCATAATGTGCCAAAGGATTGGGCGATTCCCGATATTAACCATTGGCTTAGGTCTAAAATCAGTTTCTTCTTTAAGACGGGTGCCGAAGCCCCCACAGAGAATCACAACTTGCATCTCTCTTGCTCCTGTTCCCTTTAACCTCGTTCATGGAAAAATTTCAGAATTAAAGTATTTGCGAAAAAGTATCTACTAACCTAATCATTTAAATAAGATGCATATTTACGCAAAAAATCTCGGCCCACCCGCGACATCGCCCCGTACGAAAAATGAGTAGTTGAACCAGCAGCGTGTAGGGTGCGTTAGCGATAGCCACCCGCGACATCGCCCCGTACGAAAAATGAGTAGGGTTCATTAATGTTTTAAAATGTTCCTGCAGACACTCGTCTTCTTCGGAATATTTGAGTTTTCCTTCCAATCTATCCAACATCTCTATTGCGACCTCTTTTATATCCTCCGGAGAATTATCATCAACCCGGATGCCCTGTTCGGCAAATAGATAATCTTGCCGGAAATTACCTATAGGCGAGGAAAGGATTTCTTTGAAACTGAGGCAGCGCTGCTCTTTTAGAGACCACAGAAGCTTGAAGATGCCTATATCATCCGGCCCATAAAGCAAAACCGCCGAAATCAACCTTTGCCCCAACTTTTGAACGTTACCAAAACGGCAACCAATTAACACAGGGGACCACACAGGTAGGATGCCACGTTATCCGTGAGATCCTAATCTCTCTCACTTCCGGCAGGCTTAGTCGTAGCGGGCGGGTCCTGAATATGAGAAGAACGCAACATCCTTGCCAGCCAAGAAAAGTCCCAATTCACCCGGCGATGCCACAGGTAGGCCTTGGCAACGAGTCCGCCGGTCATCGTCAACAGCTTGAGGAGGGCAAAGAAGCTACGGTCCAGAAGCGTCGGTTTTGGTCTCAGCTCTCTCAACCGACCGAGGAAGTCCATTTGATCCTGAAGCAGCCGTTGGACATGTCGCATCTCCAGACTATAGAGACCCCTACATTCCCATATTTTCGTATATTCTTCGGTGAAGAGAGCAGCATATTGAGGGGATCGCATGAGTTGTGTCATCTTATCAAACGTGGCCCGAGACAACTTCATGTTTTTGAATATCGTCTCGGCATAGCCCGAATCCAAGACCCGCCAAGTCGCCAATATCTCGGGAATGAAACAAGCCCCGCACTTCAAGGCTACGACCATATCCAGAAAATGGTCTGCATGATAACACAGTTCCGGTATGAAGCCGCCGGTCTCGCGCAATACCGCGTCGCGCCGGCAAATGGCCGTCGGCCCCGTAAACCAAAAACCATATTGAATCAGAACGGATAGAACTTTATCCGGCGGCAGGAAACAGGCGGTTGGGGAAATTACCGGAGACTTGACCCAGCCCTTGTCCTCTCCGTTCTCCCCGATTAATCTAAACAACGCCGAACAGAACCCTGCCCGAGGATATTGCGCCAGGATGTCCATGGATTTCTCAAAGAAACCCGGGCAGACCCGGTCGTCAGCCGCCCCCCAATGGATGTACTCGCCGACGGCAAGATTCAACCCTCGATTGGCTGAGAGAAGAGGGCCTTGATTCTGCTCATTACGATAGAGGTGAACGATGAGATCCTTCCGTGCAAACTCCTCGATCACTTCCACGCTGTTGTCCGTAGAGCCGTCGTCGATGACGATCACCTCCAGAGGCCGGTACGATTGCTCAAGAATAGCCCGCAGGGACTCGGGAAGATAGCGCGCGTGGTTGTAGTTACAGATAACGACTGACAGCGTTCCCTTTTTCAACGGCTCCACTCCTTACACCTGATGCCAGAGCGCACGATCCCCGAACCTTCGTGCCCGAGCGTATGGGGAAGAAACCGCTCTGGGCCTCGTTTTCCGCGCACCTCAAGAAGCTGGCTGTGACACACATCGCTGTACGCGACGTCCACCAGTACCTGTCCCTGCCGCAGCGCGGGAAGTGAAATCGTGCAAAGCCGGAGGGGGCGGCTCAGTTTCGTCAGCAGGGCCGCGAGGGTGTCCATCAGCCTTCTTGCCTCGTCCGGTGATACCGCCGCAGAACCTTGCGCATCACTGGCGGCATGTTCAGCCCGTCCAACTCCTCAAACGTAAAGACCTTCACCGCTTGCCCTTCTGTCAGCCGGTGGACGCCCCACACCTCATCGACACATGTCTCGAAAAACCACATACAGATCATTGCCTGTTCGAATTTAGCAAAATGATAGGAAGACCATAGGAAGCGATAGGCAGGGGGC
The DNA here is from genome assembly GCA_964614365.1 of uncultured Syntrophales bacterium. Classification (GTDB taxonomy): domain Bacteria; phylum Desulfobacterota; class Syntrophia; order Syntrophales; family JACQWR01; genus JACQWR01. The sequence continues at coordinate 27,794 of CAZTLA010000003.1, forward strand.
ATAATGGACAATTCTTCTCGTACTTCTCGCAGCACGGTGGCAGCCGGTGCTTCCCCTTCCTCGACACGCCCTCCGAACAACGACCACTGACCGGCCGCTGAAATGGTGCGTAGATTGTCGCGCAATTGCAGTACATAGCCGCCTCGATACAGCAGAATCGCATGGGCCGACTGAATCAAGGGAAGATCGCTCCCCTTGCTGGAGCCGGTTTAGCAGGATAGGCGCTAAGATGGAGCTTCCGGTAAAGGGTCTTCATGTGCGTCCCGCTGCTTAGGATATATCCCATGCCGTAGGAGGAAGAGCCGTAAATCGTCAAAAGCCTTGAGATCATATCCTTCTGATCGTCTGTGTGGGCGATTTCAGCCTCGATGCCGCTTGGAATGTAGTGTAAGGAGGGGTCGCAGTTAAAGTTCACGGCCGTGAGTTTGGCGAAATCATAATGGAACTTCTGATGGAAGACCTTGTCCACGGAGAAGAGGTCGCTCTTGCTGAGAAGACTGAATTCGCAAAGCTCTTCCAGGTAATTCCAACTCTGGGGGTTCATACAGTATTGCTCCTCCAGCATTTCCCGGACCACGCCGAAGGCAATCGTGTGCATATCCTGCATGTGGTTGAGGACAGCGATGCCCCGGTACTCGATCTGCTCGTTCTTCCCGATCTCCCCGGACTGGAGCCTTTCCATGACGCCCGGCTGCTTCAAGAAATCGTCCAGCTTCTCCCGGCTTTCCCACAAGTCGCAGGTTTCCCTCAGAAATTCGCTATAGACTGGGGCCATGAGGCCAGAGGCGTCCGAGGCGCGGTGATGGATCCTCTGCATGAAGGAGGAGATGGATATCTTATTGAGCTTAAGGAACTTGAGAAGCTCCAAGAAGATGCCGTTGTTGTAGAAAATCTCTACGGTCAGATTAAAAAGCCTGCATTCTTTGTAATCTTCAAACGACATCGTCTTGTTCGCGACGCAGATCTCGTCGATCTCGGGGGCATAGAAGTCCTCGTCGAAAAAGAGGTAGGATGCGAAGGTCTTGGGAGTCACGCGGAAGCGGGTCGTCATTGCATAGCGCGCGCGGTCAGCCCTGGTCGCAGATTCCGAATCCGAGAGCATGATGAACTGATGGGAGCGAACGACGCTGATCCCCGCTTCCATCAGTTCGAAGATGGATTGGAGATGAGCCTCTTTCGTGTCGCCGGGCAGGCCCAGGATCAACTCGGAGAAGGTGTTCGCTCCGAGCGCCTCGCCCTCCATGGCGACTCCGATCAGACTGTCCATCTTCACGTTCGAGCGCTTGACGCTTTTAAGCACCTCCGGGGACGTCGATTGAATGGCGGCACTAAGGAAATGCTCGCCCTGGACGATCTTGACACCCTCGAGGACCCGCTCCTTCATATTTTTTCCTTGGAAGCCGGTCACCATCTTCGGCCATCCGTACTTCTTTTGAACCTTAGCAATTTCCTTGCATATGTCGATATCCTGTTCATACATGCCGAAATTAGAATCGCCGATCATTAGCGTAGGGGCAACTGTCCGCTGGGCGAGATATTTCACCTCCTCTCTTATCCGCTCCGGGGAGAATCGGCTCAGTTTCGTGAAGTAGCTGCTGCCCTCCTGGCAGAAGGTGCATTGAAACGGGCATCCTCGTGTGGTTTGCAGCATCGGGACTAGCGGCTGGCCCAGCAATTTGTCGACCGCGCCCGTAAGGAAGGGAGAGGGGATCACATCAAGGTCCTTCAACCTCGGCAGCAAAGGCCCGAAGATCATTTTCCCCTCGCTAATGTAGTGGCAACTGGGGATATCCTTACGACTTTTCTTCAGCTTGGCCGCGTCCAAGCCAAATTCCAGAAGCGCTTCGAAGAGCAGCTTGAAAGCCTGTTCACCCTCTTTATAGACATGGAAATCGACCCAGGGATGGGTCAGAAGGAACGCCTCCTGCTCTCCCGTTTCGAGGGGGAAATTGGGACCTCCTGTGACGATGATCGTCTCGGGGGATATCTGCTTGATTCGTCTTGCAATCTCCAAAGAGAGATTGATGCTCCAAATGTAGTTTGAGAAGCAGGCGATTTTCGGGATTCCGCCTTTGAGATACTCCAAATAGTCCCTGGGTATTTTGAAATAATCGGCTTCGATTTTATCCGCATGTTCCTTAAGGGTGTATTGCGCGACGAGAACTATGCCGTACGGGATCACGTTGCAGAAATGGCCTTCGTGCGAGAGATCGCTAAAACTCACCTTTATCTTCATTCTGTTGTCCTTTCGATTAAGAGCCTATCCCACTCGAAGTAAACTTTTATTTACGGATAATCACTTAATATTCATTATCTGACATATAGGATAAGCGAAAATTCCCATCAACCGCCCTATGATAAAAGAAAGCGTTTTCTTAAAGCAGGAAAAAACACCCTCGGTCTTTATTATTCTTAAGACATTAACTCTGATATTATTACAATAATACTTTATACCGTTGAGATTATAGAACATGCCATTCCCTGCGACATCGATGCCATATTGCAAAGACTATTGGCATTAAAGCCATATTTGAAATTAAATAACCAAACGCCATGCCCCTAACTGAATAATATTTCCCCAGAAAGAAAGTAGAACAACCTATCAATACCGCGGAAATAACAGATAGAATCATCAGTGGTTCTTTTTTGTGGGCTCTTAAATAAGCAGAAAAAGGCATTGATGCGGTCATTATGAGCTGTGCCAATAAAAACAAGCCCGTCGGCAAGGGGGAAAGAATACGCGCGGCAAAGCGCTCTGCCATGCGGTAATCCAAAGTGTTTAGGATGACAACCAAAGACCAAATTGTCAGAGACATAAAAGCAGTGATGCCTGCAACAATTTTTGCTACCTTCCAAAGTTGTCGGTCAAGTTCATCGAATTTTTTTTGAGCGATCAGCATTCCAAACACAGGAACACGGGGAGAAAGCCAGGAAGTTGCGATCGCACCCATCATGCCGACGATACTCCACGTCATGCCCATCTGACCGGCAACAACAGGCCCGTGATATTTAAAGAGAACGGGTACAAAAAGGGAAAAACAAAAATATCCGCTTATCCAAGATACGGCAAGTCTCCATTGCATGGGCAACATATTCTTGCGCCATTCGATTCTTGGACCATCCGGTGTTGAGAGCAGCAATGTTCTTATGAAAATCCAATAACGTTGCCTCATGAAGAACAGTGCACATGCAAGAGCGACAATCCCCGAGACTGAAGCGGTCCAGAGGTCGGCGCCGGCAAGTATTGCGATCCAAATGCTCGTGGTCGTTAAGACGCCTTGAAAAAATCGGAACGTGTAAAGGTTTGCAACCTGATTACAGCCTTCAAGTAACGACCAAACCGGCACTAAACATATCGCAATTCCCGTTATCAAACACAAGAAGAACCATGGCAAGACCCAATTGACACCGGAATCAGGAGAACTCGAGAAAAACATATATCCTCCCACACCCAGACCGGCTGCTACGATAATGCCCCCTATCGAATACCATTTAGATGCAATGTTGGCTATACAGACAAGGCGCGAAAGAGAATCTCTATCCCCAGCTATATGCCCAGACGCCTCCATATTCAATTTTGACCATTCATGACTGGCAAATTGGATAATGACAGTACCGAGGCCCAATTCGACAAAGATCTGAAGAGCCAGAATTGTCGCAAATGTATAATAGTAGCCTTGAAGTTCGGGTGTAAATATTGTAGCAATAAGAATGGCGGTAACCGGTCCTGCGCAGATGCCCCATGTTCTCGATAATAATCCGAAGAAAACGGCGCGATCCACGCCGAATCTTTCCAACAGATCCCGAATCTTCAAGTTAGAAATTGGGTATTCACCCCTATGTCGTTCCTTCGCGACACAGTTGCACCTACGCATGTCGCATTTCAATTAGACTTCTGCCAATGTGTCCGGTTTCCATCCCCGTTATGGCTTCATTTATCTGAGATAACGAACAAGCTCGGGTGATAAGGGGTGTCAGATTGATTTTTCCGGAAAGAAACGATGCCTCATAGAAGGGAATATCTCTGTCCGGTTCCGTTTCTCCCCCCCATGTTCCCATGATCTGCTTGCCTTTGATCAAATCAAGAGGGTCAATGGCTATCGTTCTCCCTTGAGGAAGATTGCCCGCCAAGATGCAGACGCCTCCTTTATCTCGAACACAACGGAACGCGGTTTCCATTGTGCCCTGAGTACCGGCGGCTTCGATGGCATAATCAACACCTTTCCCTGATGTAAGCGCCATAACCGCCTTTAACGGGTCATCGTCATTTGCATTGATTGTATCTGTCGCGCCCATTGCGCGGGCCAGAGACAATTTTTGATCCGTAATATCAATGGCAATGATCATGGAAGGATTTTGGCCGGCGCCAATGCTTTCACGATTTGTATTCACGCGGCCCGCCATGAGAATCGCACTCAAGCCGATGCCTCCGAGTCCAAAGACTGCTATACTCTGCCCCGGATGCATCTTTACTGAATTAGTCACTATGCCTGCACCCGTCGGTACCGCACAGCCAAGAAGCGCTGCTTCCCGTAAAGGCATTTCCTTTGTGAGGGGAATAAGACGATTTTCAGAGATAACCGCATGAGTTAAAAATGTAGAAATGGCTCCTGAATTTACCCTGGAGCCGCCATCACGCCGATATTCGCTTGAGGGCGCATCCAGACCTTTCCCCTTAATCCAGGTAAGCACCACATGATCACCACGCCTGACTTTGGTCACATCCGGCCCGATCTCCAGGACGATGCCTGATCCTTCATGGCCAAGGGTGTGCGGAAGGAATTTATCTTCACCCTTTAAGCCGTGAATTTCGTTAAGTTGCGAATGGCAGATACCGCTATAGGCGACTTCAACCAGGGCTTGGCCTTTCTTCAAGTGTGGTATATTCAATTCTTCAATCTGAAGCGGTTTATTTATCTCGGTAAGTACCGCAGCGATGGTTTTCATAAAGATCCCTTATTCGTATTTGCCTTTGTAATTAACGAACCAGAGGAGCTCGTCGGGGTGGGTTTTAAGAATATTGCGCGGACTGACCGAACCGGGATATTGGCCATTGATCGGCTATTATCGTTCAATCGGCTATAAACCACCAATAATCGCCGGTATAACCAACGTCACCAAATAGTTTTTCCCAGTCATCCACATGCATCATCGTTTCTGCCGTGAGAACCCATTTGTACAGATCAAACCGTTCCTGTTCGTTTCGCCAGGCGTCGACAGTGATATAACTATGGTTACGGGATACACGTTCCACTTCCCGCAGCGCTGCCTCGAGACGTTCAATGGGCAGATTATGTATGGAATTGATTGAAACAACCAGATCAAAACTCTTATCAGGATAGGGTAATTTTTCGGCGCTTGCCACCTTTAAGAACGGCTTAACGGAAGGTAAGGCATTTTCAATGGCATATTCACTGATATCAACGCCTGCTATGGTACAATTGGGTATGAGTTCTTTGAAGTCATGGAGGAGGAAACCTTTCGCGCAGCCCACATCAAGAATTGAAGTGTTAGCGGGCAGGTTATAGTAGTCACGCATCCTTTCGGCTACAGCCTTCCAGCGACCATCGTATTTATATCCCCCATAACCACATTTTCTATCACCATCAAAAAATTCTTTACCAAACTGCTTGGCGGTTGCAATTATTTCCGGGGTTTTTTCCTGGGCACGCTGATCGTAATCTCTTTTCGTAACCGGATGTGTGTTAAGAAGATTAATCTCTTTTCCCATTTATTGCCTCTTCGTTGATATCAGATTAAGTAGTGTTCACGTTTTATTGAGTGAAGACTCATGCGGCTTAACGATCATATTTGTTAAAAATTCTTTCCTCTCTAAGAAAGGCTCCGAGTCTTCAATAGGTCGACCAAAAATCACCTGAGGAATAACTCTGTGTTTTTTACTCACATTCACATTACAAAAGAACGGCCCTTGATAGTTTATTGCTTCCCTTATTTTATTTGCCATATGGTAATTTCTTGATATGGAGTTAGTTTTAAATCCATATGCCTTGGCTACTTTTATGAAATCGGGGAATGCAAGACCACCTTCTACCGTTGACGCATCGTACCTGCTATTGAGCCATTGATCTTGTGTTTGTTGTATCATGTTGTATCCGCGATTATTTATTAAAAAAATCTTAATGGGCAAATCATGCCTTATTAAAGTAGCAAGCTCTTGAATATTCATTTGAAGACTTCCGTCACCGGTAACACAGATGACTCTTTTTTTATTCATGGCAAAGCTTGCACCAATACTTCCCGGTAACGCATATCCCATCGCAGTATTGTTAAAATCATGGATCAATCTTTGGTTTTTTTTCGGCTCAAATGACTGCATCATCCATGCTAACGTACAGCCCGTGTCCACAAATATTATATCTTCATCATTTAACTCGTCAGAAAGAGTTTTCACAAACACGTAGGGATTGGCGTCGGTTTTTTTATAATGTTCTTTCGTGCATATAGGGTAACGTTTTTTCCAGGCGTTAATTTTTTCCAGCCATTGATTGATATCGGGGGTAGATTCATTAGAAAATTCACTATTAAAAAGACCTAAAAAATGCTTCGCGTCATCATGTATGAGAACATCTGCTTCCAGTTTCAATATCTTAAATTTATTCAATTCACTTTCATCTATATCCACGATGATTTTTTTTGCTTCTCGCCCGAAAGTTGATATAGGACTTCCAGCTTCTCTTGTGTCCAGCCTCGCACCGATAGCTATGATTAAGTCGGCATTTTGAACGGTAAAGTTGCCAAATCTCGTCCCATGAGAACCGAATGTTCCCACAAAAAGGGGATGTTTATACGGTAAAAAATCAAGCATTGCCCACGTTGGGGTGTATGGTATGCCTAATTTCTCGACGAACGCTTTCGCTTCTGCTTCTGCTCCTGACAGACGTATGCCCCATCCTAAAATAATGACCGGCCTTTTTGCATTCTGAATAAGATGAATACATTTTCTTATTTGCTCTACAATGCCGGCATCAGACGTTTCTGCTCTTTCCGGCTTATAGCGCACCAAATCAGCCACGTTTATCATCTGTCTCTGCAAATCATCGGGTATGTCAATCAATACCGGCCCAGGCCTGCCGGCGCGTGCTATAAAACAAGCTTTTTCCAACTCGTATCGGATCATTTGGGGATCTTCAAGTTGTACTGCATATTTAGTGATCGGTTTAAATATATCAATTACATCCGTTTCTTGAAATCCAAGTTGCCTGACCCCTGTATTTCTCTTCAAACGAAATGTTGTAACTTGTCCGGTTATATATATCACGGGAACGGAATCATAATATGCACAGCAAGTCCCCGTCAGCATATTCGTAGCCCCCGGGCCACTTGTTGAAATTGCCGCACCGAGATTTTTGGTAATTCTCGCATACGCATCAGCCGCCATTGCCCCGGCCTGCTCATGCTGAGGGCAGATATAATCAATAGCTGGATGCTTTGATATGGAGTCAATTAAATGAACAGAGGCGCCCCCGGTAATTGCAAACACGTGCCGGATACCTTGCTTTGAAAGAAAATCAGCCACATAATCCGATAATTTCAAAGTTTTCCCCTCCGTTATCCGGCGTTCCATGGCATATTTTCTTTTGATGTTACAAAAAGGGATCCATCGTGATAGCTCTTCGGCAAATCATCTACTGAATTAACCTGTTTCCAATTATTCTTTTGAGAAAATAAATTGATGGCCAATTTCTTAAAATGATTAAAAACAGCTTCAGCGTTCTCCGCACTTTCAATTTCAACGAATGCATCTGTTTTTAACCAATGGGTTCTCGTCGTTGATAAAATTATCTCTTTCTCTTGGCCTTCGGCGTCAAGTTTTATCAAATCCGACCATGGTATTAAATTGCTTACAGCTTCGACCTCCACGTGGAACCTTTCAAGATCCCCATATGGGTTCTTTTTTGAGCCGGCTATGTGGCTTCCGGTTGTGTTGCCCAGTACCCTGACAAATTCCATTTTACCAGCCATACCTGATACAGCAGCATTGAATACAGCAACGTGCTTACATCTGTTTCGTTTTATATTTTTTTCTATCATACTATAGTGAATTGGATCAGGCTCATATGATCTCACGTCAAAACCACATTTGTCTAAGACAACGGAATGTAAACCAATATTAGCCCCGATATCCAAAACCCTTCGATATCTCTTTCTGTTTATCCAGTAGAAACTGAATATGATCAGTTCGTCAAGGTCAAAGAGGTTCAGTGAATCAACCGCGCCCATTTTAAAATAGGGGAAACTTAAGTTTCCAAAAGGTCCAAATTCTCTTTCAATTCCGGCCTGGTCTGAAAATGCTTCCTCAATTTCTTTGCGTGCGATCTTTTTTAATAACAAATATAAATTTGAGTAGGGGCTATGGTGGTCAGTAATTGTTGGCAGAGTTAATATTATTTCCTTTATTATTGAATTCATGCTCGTCGACTTTTGCTCCTTTTTACCCAATCATTTCCGTGCCGCCTCAGCTTGTACATATCATTGTCAGATATCAGTTTATTGTTTAAATCTTCCCATCCCCATGCATCAAATACAACGCTGAAATTGCGACCACTGACAATGTTCCGAGGCGTGTTAATAATCCATTCACAACAGTTAAGGACATCCTCCATGGGGGTAAATTCTTTGCGGGCGAGTTTATGTTTGGTCTTTTCGTAATTATCACCAGATTTTTTGCCCGCTATTAACGTTGATTCGTGAATTTTTGTATTGACCCATCCAGGGCCTAAAATAACAAAGCGTGCATCCGGAATTTCAGCATCCAATAATTCACACATTTTAATAAGAGCAATTTTTGAAATGGTATATGCTGAGTAATTAACCACCGCATTGTTTGTGCCGCCCCCGGCAAAAAAGATGACGCACGGTTCCACCAATGAGGACATGTGCCTATAGTGGAGTAACGCATGGACAATTCTGAGTTGACGTGTAAAATTAACATGGATTGAATCCTCCCACTCATCAAATGCACATTCCTCAAAAGACCCTATAGGATCCTGGGAACCAGGGCATAATGTAAGGACATCCCAAGACTCGCACTTACTTGTGATTTCATCACATGCATTTTTTATAGATTCGACGTCTGACAGGTCACAATGGAAGAGATGGCAACCGCTATCCGATAATTTTGCCAAGGATGCCGGAGAGGTTCGATACGTTCCAAAAACTTGCCAGCCCTTTTTAAGCCATCTTTGGGCCATGGCAGTTCCGATGTCGCTTGATATAGATATAATAATTGCATTTTTCTGATTCTCGGACATAAAATATCAAAAAGGACCTTTAAACGTTTGATCCGGCACATCAAGCGGTAAATCCTGTTTAATGCTCAAATTCTCTTCTGTTGTTTCGCCAAGTCCCAGCAGGTTTCGCACTGCATTAATGATGTGAATGGCCCTGGGATAATAATCGGCCGCCAGAGCTGGACTTGTTGGTGTAGGAACATCCGGAAGAGAAACGCGCTTAGGGGCGCTCTTCAGTGAATCAAATAGGTTCTCCGTTACTAAGGTTATGATCTCAGATGGAAACCCCATTGTTTTACAAGAAGCATCAACAACAATTAACCGCCCGGTTTTTTTTACCGAAGTAAAAATGGTATCTTTATCAAGCGGCTTGAGAGACCGCAGATCGATGATCTCCGCGTGAATGCCCTCTCTTTCAAGTATTTCTGCTGCTTTCATTGCTTCCAATGTCATATATGACAACGAAACAATTGTTACGTCATCCCCCTGTCTAACAATTTTTGCGACACCGATGGGAACTTCAAAAGATTCTTCCGGAACAGGACCGAAGATGCCATGAAGCCAGCGGTGCTCTATGTAGATCACCGGGTTATTGTCCCTTATAGCGGAAATAAGCAAACCTTTTGCATCATACGGGGTGGTGGGCATGACAACCTTTAGACCCGGAACGTGGGCAAACATGGCCTGAAAACTCTGAGAGTGCTGTGGGCCCTGGCCCCATCCTCGGCCAATCAGCAATCGGATGACAAGAGGCACGTTCATCTTCCCGCCGAACATATAATGCCACTTTGCCGCATTATTTATGATCTGATCAATGGACAGAAGCATAAAATCCATACGCTGGTGAGTCATGATCGGCCTCAATCCGATCAAGGCCGAACCGATTGCGATACCGGTCATCCCGTTTTCTGAAACGGGCATATCCAACACACGTTTTTCCCCATGTTTATCTTTTAATCCAAGCGTTGTCCCAAAAATACCCTTAGGATCAGTAACACCAAGCCCCATGATATATACGGCAGGATCTTCCGTCATACACTGGTCTGTGGCTTCTAATACCGCTTGAGCATAGTTTAATTCTCGCTTCATAGGACAACCGCTCTTCACTCCTTTAAGCATACACATCCGAATGAAGTGTCATCGGGTCAGGGAACGGGCTGCTTTGAGCAAACGCAAGAGCTTCTTCTATCTCGGATCCGATTCTTGTCTTCATATCAGTAATTTGCGGCTCAGAAAGAACACTCATATCCTTTAGCTGAATCTCAAAATTTTCAAGAGGACAGCGTTCTCGCCAACTGAAATATTCCTCTTCAGTTCTGTATCCTATATCGTTATCAAAGTTAGGGCCACAATGTTCACGCCAGCGGTAAGTATCAAACTCCAGGTAGACCGGACCATTACCTTCCCGTATTCTTGATACCGCTCGTTTTGTAATATCGCAAATATTGAAAATATTGTTCCCATCTCCTTTTTCGGCGTATATGCCATATGCTTCTGCAAGGGCAAGGTTGTTCCTTTCCGCGGGCTGTCGAACTGAAAGAGGTGAGTAAACGGAAAAAAAATTGTTTTCACAAACAAAGATAACCGGCAGTTTTTTTAGTGCCGCAAAATTTAAGCTTTCAGTAAATACACCCTCTTCTGTGGCACTGTCACCAATAAAAACTACCGAGATACGATCCTCATTTTTCAGTGTGATTCCAAAAGCCAAACCGACCGCAACGGGAATAATTCCACCCACAATCGGTGTGGCGCCGAGAAAACCCGCCGCCAAATCAACCAAGTGCATAGAACCGCCTTTACCTTTTGAACAGCCCGTAACTTTGCCATAGATTTCGGCCATCATGGCTTTGAGATCACCGCCTTTAGCCAGGTAGTGGGCGTGGGAACGATGGGTGCTCATGACATAATCACTTTGGTTCAGGTTTGCGCATACTCCCACAGCGATAGCCTCCTGTCCAATGCAGAGGTGAACAGGACACCGCATTTCCCATTCAGAATATCGTTCTGCTATGGTTTCTTCGATCATGCGGATGCGCAGCAGATTGTAGTAAAGCTTTATCAGTTTTTCCCTATCCATTAACTCTTTATTCCGCATTCCCGGTCCCCAATCTTTTCAGCAACCTCTCTAATCTATAACATCTGGTCGGAACTTCACCGGCGGGGAGATCCGAGCAACCACAAGAAGGTCCTGCGCATCATGCGGGAGCGAGGCCT
>CAZTLA010000004.1:0-6447 GCA_964614365.1 uncultured Syntrophales bacterium
GGCGAGATCGCCGAGCTCTCCGATACGATCAACGGCATGATTGACACGCTGGCCACCTTTGCCGACCAGGTTACGACGGTGGCCCGCGAGGTGGGCGTGGACGGGAAGCTGGGCGGGCAGGCCAACGTGCCCGGGGCGGCCGGGATCTGGCGGGACCTGACGGACAACGTCAACCGCCTGGCGGCCAATCTCACCACCCAGGTGCGGGCCATCGCCGAGGTGGCCACGGCGGTCACCAAGGGCGACCTCTCCCGCGCCGTCACCGTCGAGGCGCTGGGCGAGGTGGCGTCGCTCAAGGACAACATCAACCAGATGATCGGCAACCTCCGCGACACGACGAAGATCAACACCGAGCAGGGCTGGCTCCAGAGCAACCTGGCCAAGTTCACCCGCCAGCTCCAGGGCCAGCGGGACATCCTCAACGTGGGCCGTCTGATCCTCTCGGAGCTGGCGCCCGTGGTCAACATGCAGCACGGCATCTTCTACATGAGCGAAGCGGTGGACGGGGTGCAGATGCTCAAGATGCTGGCCAGCTATGGCTACAAGGAGCGGAAGAACATCTCCAACGTCTTCAAGATCGGCGAGGGGCTGATCGGCCAGTGCGCCTTCGAAAAACAGCGCATCCTGCTTTCCCAGGTCCCCTCGGACTACATCCGGATTACCTCCGGCCTGGGCGAGGCGGTGCCGCTGAACATCGTCATGCTGCCCGTGATCTTTGAAGGGGAGGTCATGGCGGTGATCGAGCTTGCCTCCTTCAACAGCTTCACGGAGACCCAGACGACCTTCCTGGAGCAGCTCATGGAAAGCATCGGCGTCGTCCTCAACACGATCGCCGCCACGAGCCGGACGGAAGAGCTCCTCAAACAGTCTCAGTCGCTCGCGGTCGAGCTCCAGACCCAGCAGGAGGAGCTGACGGAAACCAATGCCCGCCTGGAGGAGCAGGCCAAGACCCTCCAGGAGTCGGAAGAGCGCCTCAAACAGCAGCAGGAAGAGCTGCAGCAGGTCAATGAGGAGCTCGAAGAACGGGCTACCCTGCTGGGCAGGCAGACGAAGGAACTGGAGTCGAAGAACAGCGAGGTGGAACAGGCCCGGATCTCCCTGCAGGAGAAGGCCGAGCAGCTCTCGCTGACCTCGCGGTACAAGTCGGAATTTTTATCCAACATGTCCCACGAGCTCCGGACGCCGCTCAACAGCCTGCTGATCCTCTCCAAGATGCTGGGGGACAACCCGGACGGCAACCTGAGCGACAAGCAGACCGGATTCGCCAAGACGATTCACGGCTCCGGCACCGATTTGTTGAATCTCATCAACGAGATACTCGATCTCTCCAAGATCGAATCGGGAACGGTGGATGTGGACGTCAGCGAGACACTCTTCGCGGATGTCCGCGATTTCACGGATCGGACCTTCCGTCCCGTGGCCGAGGGCAAGGGGATTGCCTTTGATATCGCTCTTGATCGGCTTCTTCCCAAATCCCTCTTCACGGACCCCAAGCGCCTCCAGCAGGTGTTGAGGAACCTCCTGTCCAACTCCGTGAAGTTCACGGAGAAGGGAAAGGTCTCTCTCCGCATCCACCCGGCCGACTCCGGCTGGAGTCCCGACCACAAGACGCTCAGCCGCGCCGAGCGGGTGATCGCCTTCACGGTCGCGGACACGGGCATCGGCATCCCGCTGGATAAGCAGAAGATCGTCTTCGAGGCCTTCCAGCAGGCCGACGCGTCCACCGCCCGCAAGTACGGCGGAACCGGGCTGGGGCTTTCCATCAGCAGGGAAATCGCCGCGCTCCTGGGCGGCGAGCTCCGCCTCGTATCGAGCGTTCCGGGCGAAGGATCGAAATTCGTCTTTTACCTGCCCGATCGCTATACGTCCGGCACCAATACCCGGCAGACGAGGCCGCAGGGACCGGGACGGGACGGAGGGACGCAGGCAGGGGGCGATGCCGGTGACGATGTAAAATCCCGTGCCGGAGGGGCGGCGGCGGAAGATGTTTCCGCGGCGGCGCCGCCGGAGACGAACCAGTTGCCCGCGGAGGCGGTCGCCGATGACCGGCAGGCAATCGTGTCCGGAGATCGCACCGTCCTCATCGTGGAAGACGACGTCCCCTTCGCCGAAATTCTCAGGGACGCGGCGCGGGAGAGGGGCTTCAAGGTCCTGGTGGCGACCACCGGCGAAGCGGGCCTGGCCCTGGCGCGCAAATTCAGGCCCGACGCCGTCACGCTGGACATCCGCCTGCCCGAGATGGACGGCTGGACGCTCCTCGACATCATGAAGCACGATCAGACCATCCGCCATATCCCCGTCCACGTCGTTTCCGTCGAGGAAGAGCCGCAGCGCGCCCTGAACATGGGGGCCGTCTCCTTCCTGCAGAAGCCGGTATCGCGGGAGGCGTTGCAGGAGGAGTTCTCCACAATGGAGCAGCGCCTCTCCGAGGAGATGAAAAAACTCCTGATCGTCGAGGACGCGGCGGATGAGCGGGCTGCCATGACGGAACTGCTCAGGTCCGACGGGGTGGAAATCACCGCCGTCGCAACGGGAAAAGAGGCGCTTGCCGCGCTGAAGGCCGCGACCTATCACTGCCTCGTCATTGATATCGGGCTTCCGGACATGGACGGCTTTGCGCTCATCGAGAAGATCAAGAAGCAGCCCAAACTCTCCGCAATTCCCATTATCGTTTACACCGGCCGGGAGCTTACGGAAGAGGAGACCCTGAAGCTCAAGAAGGTCTCCGAGACGATCATCATCAAGGACGCAAAGTCTCCTGAGAGGCTCCTGGATGAGGCGACCCTGTTTCTCCACCAGGTGACGCAGAACCTCAGCGAAGAGCAGCGGCAGATGCTCCGGAAGGCGCAAAAGAATGACCCGCTGCTCGCCGGCAGGAAGATTCTCGTGGTGGACGACGATATCCGCAACATCTTTGCGCTGACGAGCTGTCTGGAGGCGCGGGATTTCCAGGTGATTCACGCCACGAGCGGCAGGGAGGGGATCGAACTGCTCACGAAGACGCCGGACGTTGCGTGCCTCCTGATGGATATCATGATGCCCGAGATGGACGGGTACGAAACGATGCGCGAGATCCGGAAGATCAAGAAATACAAGACCATTCCCATCATCGCGCTCACGGCCAAGGCGATGAAGGGGGACCGCGAAAAGTGCATCGAGGCGGGCGCGTCGGATTACATCACCAAACCGACCGATGCCGATCACCTGATCTCGCTGCTCAGGGTATGGCTGGGGAAGTAAAAGATAGGCTGTAGGCGGTAAGGCTGTAGATGGAGGGTACGTCTGGACGCACCGTTTGTGTCGGTGCGTTACGGCTTTCGCCTAACGCACCCTACGAGGCTCTCCCCTCTTTGGCAAAGAGGGGGTGGGGGAGATTTGAAGGGGAGAAGGTGAACACGGTGCGTTACGCCCTTCGACAAGCTCAGGACTAACGCACCCTGCGACTCGACGGGATTAAGGAAAAGAAAGAAGCTTAAGCTCAGGAATTCTATTAAAATGTTTATGGTTCAGTGTCAGCAAAGAAACGTTGTTTGTAATACAGATGCCGGCGATAAGAACGTCAGGAATGCCGATCCCCGCGCCTTGTTCCTCCAGGGTCGCCTGAATCCTTGCCGCCGCCTCGGATGCAGGAAAATCCAAAGGGAGAAAGGAAAAATGTTTAATAAATTCCAGCAAATCATCTTGACGTTTCATTTTCTTCTGTCCAAGATGAAGCTCGAAGGCGGTAATGGCCGTCACGCATGGTCTGTATTGAGATATCAGCCACACAAACATCTCAAATCCAGGTTTCCTCTTGCGAAGAAAATCAATGCATACGTCCGTATCTACGCAAGCGAGGTCTTCCGCCATTTTTCCCAGCCCTTACGAATTTCTGTAAATATTTCATCTACATTTTCATTTTCCCAGATACCGGCAAATTGCATTATCGCTGCCGTTTTGTCTTTCCTTTGGAGTATGAAGAGCTTACCGTCTTCCACAACCCCTTCCACGATGGTCCCGTCATGCAAGGCGAGCTTTTTCATGACCTTCGCAGGGATAGGTATTGTTCCCGCAGCCGTCGCTTTTAATTCATACATAGGGCAATCTCCATGGGAAAATAGCTTGCATGGCATCATTTTACGCAGCGAGGATGAGGGTGTCAAGACATTTATATGACATTGTTCCGTAGATGCAGGGTGCGTCTGGACGCGCCGTTTGTGTCGGTGCGTTACGGCATTCGCCTAACGCACCCTGTGAGGCTGGGGGAATAACCTGGGAAATAACATGGAGAAATCGGCAATTCTCGAAGACCTGGAGGTGGAACTGCTCCTGGAGGCGGTCTTCCGCCATCACGGGATTGAATTGCGGGAGTACGCCGCCTCATCCCTGCGGCGCAGGATATGGAAGGCGATCCGGGCGGAAAAGGTCGCCACCGTTTCCGGCTTCCTGGAGCGCATCCTCCACGACTCGGGGTGCATGGAGCGGTTCATCCTTGCGCTGACCGTCAACGTGACGGAGATGTTCCGCGATCCCGACTTCTTTCTCGCCTTTCGCCGCGAGGTCGTCCCCCATCTCAAGACCTATCCCTTCTTCCGTATCTGGTCCGCCGGCTGCTCTTCCGGCGAGGAGGTCAATTCCCTGGCGATCATGCTCAAGGAGGAGGGGCTTCTCCACCGCTGCCGGATCTACGCCACGGACTTGAATGAGACCGTTCTCAACCAGGCGCGGAAGGGGATCTACCCGCTCAAACAGGTGGAGGCGTATGGGGAAGACTACCGCCTGGCCGGGGGAAACGGGGCGCTGTCCGATTATTACACCGCGGCCTATGACCATGTCCTCTTCCATCCGGAGCTCAGGAAAAACGTCTGCTATGCCCGGCACAATCTGGCCACGGACGCCTCTTTCAACGAATTCCAGGCGATCCTGTGCCGGAATGTGCTGATCTATTTTCAGAAGACGCTGCAGGAGCGCTGTCATAGCCTCTTTTACGACAGCCTCGCGCGGTTCGGCTTCCTCTGTCTGGGGAGCGCCGAATCGCTCAAGTTCAGCGCCCACGAAAAGGATTATGAGGAGCTCAGGGAGAAAGAGAAGATATTCCGGAGGGTCGGATAGGCTATTAGACTGCAGGCTGTTAGGGCGAAATGAATGATTCACACTCCGCATTCCGAATCGTGGTCGTCGGCGCGTCCCTGGGCGGGTTCAGGGCGTTGCAGACGCTGCTCGCCGCTCTCCCCCGCCGTTTCCCGCTGCCCGTGGCGCTCGCGCAGCACCGGAGCGTCAGACCGGACGGCGGCCTGCTCGTCGCCATGATGCAGCGGTGTTGTCCGCTGCCCATAAGCGAGGTTTCGGACAAGGATGAGATGCTTCCCGGGAAAATCTACCTGGCGCCGGCGAATTATCATCTCCTCGTGGACGGCGACTGTTTTTCCCTCTCGACGGATGAGCGGGTTCTGTCCGCCCGGCCTTCGATTGACGTCCTTTTCGAATCGGCTGCCGACGCGCACGGCGCCGGGACCGTCGGCATCGTCCTGACGGGCGGCAGCGCCGACGGCGCCCAGGGGGCGCGGCGGATCAAGGCAAAGGGCGGTCTGGTGGCGATCCAGGACCCGGCGACAGCGCAAAGCCCTGTCCTGCCGAGGGCCGCGGCGACGGCGTGCCGGGAGGACCGGGTACTGCCGTTGAAGGAGCTCGTCCCCTGGCTGCTGGCGGCGCTCGGCGTCGAGCCCGAGAGGATGTTTGAATAAGGAAGCCCCATTTTCAAAGGGGGGAAGAAAAAGGAAGATGTAGAGATGTAGGGTGCGTCTTGACGCACCGTTTGCTTCGGTGCGTTACGGTTTCCGCCTGACGCACCCTACTGTTCAGGAAGGGGGGGTGCGAGCTTGGCGACTGAAAAGGTGAAAATCCTCATCGTTGACGACCGGCCGGAGAACCTCCTGAGCCTGGAGGCGCTCCTTGCCGACCCCGGATACGAGCTCCTCAAAGCCGGCTCGGGCCCGGAGGCGCTGGATTGTCTCCTGCACCACAACGACGTCGCGGCCATTCTACTCGATATCCAGATGCCCGGGATGGACGGGTATGAAACGGCGGAGAGCATCCGCTCCCGGAAAATGACCTGCCGCATCCCGATCCTTTTTTTGACGGCATTCATGACGGGCCAGGCCGACATCTTCAGAGGCTATGCGTCGGGCGCCGTGGATTACCTCACCAGGCCCTGTTCCCCCGCCGTTCTGCGCTCGAAGGTGGAGGTGTTCGCCGATCTGTTCCGGATGCGCAGGGAGCTCGAGAGGCGGGTGCAAGAGAGCGTCGTCCTGAACCGGAACCTCCAGGCCTCCGAAGCCGCCCTGGCGGGTCTCAACCGGGAACTGGAAGGGCGGGTCGCTCGGCGGATGGGAGAGATCTGGGCGCAGGGCGAGAAACTGCGGGAGACCTGCGACCGGTTGAAGGGTTCGCTCGATCAGACCGCGTCCG
>CAZTLA010000004.1:6547-15392 GCA_964614365.1 uncultured Syntrophales bacterium
CCGTCGCAGCCCGGATGGGATTCTCCGACGAGCGGATCGAGGGGCTTTGCATGGCCGCCAAGCTGCACGACCTCGGAAACATCGCCCTGCCTTCCGAAATACTCAGCAACCCGGGCCGATTGACGAAGAACCAGTTCCTCATCGTTCAGGAGCATCCGGAGATCGGCCATCGGATACTCAGGGGAATTGATTTCCCTTGGCCCGTCGCGGAGATCGTTCGCCAGCACCACGAGCGGTTTGACGGGTCCGGCTATCCCCAGGGGATCGAGGGAAAGGATATCCTGCCGGAAGCAACGGTCCTGGCCGTCGCCGACGTGGTGGAGGCGATGAACTCCCACCGCCCCTACCGGATGGCGCGGGGAATGGAAGCCGCGCTGGCGGAGCTCATAAAGGGAAGAGGGGTCCTCTACGAACCGGAGACCGCGGACGCCTGTTGCAGGCTTTTCGAGGAGACGGATTTCCGCCTGACATAATCAGAATGACGACCGTGCCGGGCACGATGCGATAATAGGTCCGGAAATCGCCGCTCCGCAGGCGATAACGAGAGGGCTTAAAACCCGTCAACTTTTTTATCCGGGTTTTGCCGAAGGGGAAGGGATTGATCTCCCGATGTAGGGTGCGTCCGGATGCACCGTTTGTGTCGGTGCGTTACGACTTTCGCCTAACCCACCCTACGACTACGACTCTCCCCTCTTTGGCAAAGAGGGGTTGGGGGAGATTTGAAGGGGAGGGAATAAGGTCGCTATTTTAACGTTTTTAACAGCTTGGCGCTGTCTTTGCGTCTGGTTGCGGCGAGAATGACGACCGTGCCGGGCACGATGCGATAATAGGCCCGGAAATCGCCGCTCCGCAGGCGATAAAGAGAGGGCTTAAAACCCGTCAACTTTTTTATCCGGGTTTTGCCGAAGGGGAAGGGATTGATCTCCAGATAGGCCGCGATGTCCCTGATTATTTGAATGGCCTCATCGGTTTCCAGAGCGGCGAGCTCTTTCTGGGCCGAGGGGCTGAAGATGATGTTAAACTTTTTTTTCGCCACGACAGGATTCCAGTTTTGCGATGAGCGCGTCGGCGGTCAAACCACCAGCGAGCGTGTACTCGGCATAGGCTTCCTCAATCCTGCTTCGGAAAAGAGGATCGTTTTCGACAAGATAGTCGGCGAGATCCTCTTCGGTGATATGGTGAAGGATCGCCGTGGGTTTGCCGTAAGCGGTGATAATGATATCTTCCGTTTTGCAGGCCTCGATGACGCCCATGGTTTTTTGCTTGAGTTCTTTGATGCCGGTGAAGCGCATGTCTGTTCTCCTTTGAAAGGTTATACTTTAGTGTAACATAAGAAGGGGATTTGTCAACAGGAAAGAACACGAATAACGGAGGGCTTTTGCGATGCAGGCGGAAAAAATCAAGATCCTCCTCGTGGACGACCGGGAGGAGAATCTCCTGGTCCTGACCGAGGCGCTCAATCCTCTCGGCGTGAACCTGGTCGCGGCGCGCTCCGGCCGGGAGGCGCTCGATTGCGTCCTGCGGGACGAGGAGTACGCGGTCATCCTGCTCGACATCCAGATGCCCGGGATGGACGGGTTCGAAACGGCGGAACTGCTGCTGCGCCGCGAAAAGTCGCGGCAAATCCCCATCCTCTTCCTGACCGCGTTCAGAACCGGCGAAACGGATATCATGAAAGGGTACCACCTGGGCGGCGCGGACTACATCATCAAGCCGTTCACGCCCGAGATCGTCCGCTCGAAGGTCGCCGTCTTCGTCGAGCTCTTCCGGATGAGAAAAGAGATCCAAATGCACATGGAAGAGACGTCGCTCCTGAATCGGGAACTGGAGAAGGTCAACGGGGAACTGTCCCGCTCCAACCGGGAATTGGAGGAGTTCGCGTATGTCGTCTCCCACGATCTGCAGGAGCCGCTCCGGGCCGTCGCGAATTATCTCGATCTGCTGGAGCGCAGGAGCGCGGGGCTCCTGGACGAAACGATGCTCCGATTCGTCCGGCAGGCCGTTGACGGGGCCGCCCGCATGAAGGCCCTGATCGGAGACCTGCTCAACTATGCGCGGGTGAGCAAGGCGGGCGCAGACCTCAAACAGGTGGACGCCGCCGCCATCCTGCGAAAAGTCCAGGCCGGCCTGAAGCCGGCAATAGAGGAGAGCGGCGGCCGGGTGACCCACGACCCCCTCCCCGTCGTCAGGGTGGACGATATCCAAGTAGCGCAACTCTTCCAGAACCTCGTCGGCAACGCCCTCAAATTTCGCGGCGCCGCTCGTCCATGTCTCGGCCGAGCCCCGTGGGCAGGAGTGGCTTTTCTCGGTTGCCGACAACGGCATTGGTGTTGCGCCGGAACAGGGCGAGCGCATCTTCGGCCTCTTTCAGCGATTGCACACCCGCAGCGAATATCCGGGAACGGGGCTGGGGCTCGCGATCTGCAAGAAGATTGTGGAGCGGCACAACGGGCGGATCTGGGTAAAATCATTCCCCGGAAAGGGCGCCACGTTCTTCTTCACACTGCCGCGGGGATAGGCTGAAGGCCGTAGGCTGACTGTCTGAGATACGCAATATGAGAATACAGGAGACGACCATGACCACAAAACCCCTTCGGATACTTTTGATCGAGGACAGTCCCGCCGACGCGGAGTTCGTCCTGGAACTTTTCCGGGATCAGGAGGAAATCTTCCGACTCGACCGCGTGGAACGTCTCGGAGAGGCCCTGCAGGCGCTGGAACGGGAGCGTTACGACGCGGTTCTCAGCGATCTGGGGCTTCCCGATTGCCGGGGGCTGGAAACGTTTTCCCGTCTCCACGCCCGATGCGACGCGGTCCCCATCGTCATCCTCACGGGCATGGACGACGAGGCCGTGGCCGTGGAGGCCCTCCGCAGCGGGGCGCAGGACTACCTGATCAAGGGTTCGATGGATGCCTCGATCATCCAGCGCTCGCTCCTCTACGCCATCGAACGCCGCCGCCTGCAGACCGGCTCGATAGACGGCGCTATATACGGCCTCATGGTCGAAGACAGCAACGAGGACGCCGAGTACATCGAGGAGACGCTCGTGGATATCGCCTTCTTGAGGATGAACTGGCGCCGCGCGGAAACCCTGGCCGGGGCGCTGGCCGCCCTCGACGAATCCCTGCCGGACGTCGTCCTGCTCGATCTTATCCTCCCGGACTCCTCCGGTCTTTCGACCTTCACCTGCCTCCACGCCGCCCACCCCGACCTCCCGGTGATCGTCCTGACCGTGATGGGGGACGAGGTCCTCGCCGTCAAGGCCGTCCGGGAAGGGGCACAGGACTTTCTCACGAAGGGCCGTTTCGACGCCGTTTTTCTGGCGCGCCGGATCCGCTTCGCCGTCGAACGCAACCGGTCGGAACGGGAACGATTCCGGCGCCGGAAGGAGGCTTTCCTCAGGGAGCAAAACGAAAAGCTCCGCAAGGCCCTGGGCGCGACCGTGCAGGCCATAGCGGCCGTGGTGGAAATACGCGATCCCTATACGGCGGGTCACCAGAAGCGGGTCGCCCGGCTGAGCCGCGCCATCGCCCGGGAGATGGGCGTGGACGGCGAGATCATGGAGGGCATCCGCATTGCGGCGGAGATTCACGACCTCGGGAAGATCTCCGTCCCGGCGGAAATCCTGAGCAAACCGACCCGGCTCTCGGAGAGCGAGTTCAGCCTGATCAAGGGCCACCCCGAGGCGGGCTACGATATCCTGAAGCAAATCGATTTTTTCTGGCCGGTGGCGGAAATCGTGCGCCAGCACCACGAACGGCCGGACGGATCCGGCTATCCCGCCGGTCTCAAGGGAGAGGAGATCAGAATGGAAGCGAGAATACTGTCCGTCGCCGACGTGGTGGAGGCGATGGCCTCCCACCGTCCCTACCGGCCGGCCCTCGGAATCGAAACGGCGCTGGCGGAGATCGAAAAGAGCAGGGGCATCCTCTATGACGCCGCCGTTGCGGACGTCTGCGTGCGCCTCTTCAGGGAAAAAGGATTCGTTCTCGGAGCTTAGGCATGAACGAGGGAACCGTTGAAAAAAAAGCCGATATTCTTCTGGTGGACGACCGGCGGGAGAACCTGACGGCGCTGGTAGCCGTTCTCGGCGGCATGGGAGAAAACCTCGTTTCGGCCGGATCGGGGCCGGAGGCGCTCAAACGCGTTCTCGATACGGATTTCGCCGTCATCCTGCTCGATGTCCAGATGCCCGGCATGGACGGTTTCGAGACGGCGTCCCTGATCCGCCGGCGGGAGCGGTCCCGCCATACCCCCATCATCTTTCTGACCGCCATGGTCAAGAGCGAGCCGGAGATATTCCGGGGCTACACCGTCGGCGCGGTGGACTACATCATCAAGCCCTTCGATCCCGCCATCCTCCGGTCCAAGGTGCGGGTGTTCATCGATCTGTTCCGCCTGCGGGAGGCGGTTGAGCGGCAGGCGGGAGAGCTTGCGGCATACAACGCCCGTCTGGAGAGGGAAGTGGAAGAGCGAAAAAGGGCGGAGGAGCGGCTGGCCCTGCTCAACCGGGAACTGGAGGCGTTCTCCTACTCCGTCTCCCACGATCTCAGGTCGCCCCTGCGGATCATCGAAGGTTTCAGCAGGCTCCTCTGGGAAGATAGCGCCCGGGGTCTCGATCCGCAGGGGAAAAAGCACCTGGAGGCGATCCGCGCCGGCGTCCGGCGAATGGATGCGCTGATCGGGGACCTCCTCCAGCTCTCCCGTGTCGGCCGGGCCGAGATGCGCCGCGAGATGACGGATATGAGCGCGCTGGCCGCGGAAATCGCCGCGTCCCTGCGGCGGACGGAACCGGGACGGGCGGTGGAAATCGTCATCGCACCGGGCCTCACGGCGCCGGGCGATCCGGGCCTGCTCCGGATCGTTTTGGAAAACCTCATCGGGAACGCCTGGAAATACAGCGGCGGGAAGCTGTCGGCGAGGATCGAGTTCGGCATGAAGAGGGAAAAAGGGGGGGGGGAAGTCCAAAACGACCTACTTCGTCCGCGACGACGGGGCGGGATTTCCCGCGGACATGGCCGGAGAACTGTTCCGGCCCTTCCGACGTCTCCACTCCGTGGGCGAGTTTGAGGGGACGGGGGTGGGCCGGGCGACGGTGCAGCGGATCATCCACCGTCACGGCGGCGAGGTCCGCGCCGAGGGCGCCCCGGAGCAGGGCGCGACGTTTTTTTTCACCCCTTCCCTGACAAGGAGATGAGGCATAGCCGTAGGGTGCGTTAGCGAAGCGTAACGCACCGAATCAAACGGTGCGTCGAGACGCACCCTACATGCTGCATCCTCCCGTCAAGGGAGGGGAAATTTCTTAGCCGTAGGGTGCGTTAGTCCTGAGCTTGTCGAAGGGCGTAACGCACCGAAACAAACTGATGGGCGACCACAGGGAAACAAAATCAGGCAGCCGATGTTGCAGGCTGTTCGAGAGGAAGGTTCAAGATCGTGATGTTGGCAATATCTTTCAACGATAATTTTTTACTGGCATCAAGTATCTCTATGCCGACAAGATGCCTGTTTTCATCTACGTCAATGGTAATTCCTTCCTCAATGTCCTATATTATCAGCGATATCGGCTTCTTTGAGCTGTATGTATAAAGCGTCCGCCTCTCTGTCATATTCGATCTTCATCGTAAATCACCTCCATCCAGCCTTCTTTTTTACAGCCGTAATGACCAGGAGCCTGTCTTTTTCGTCCTTATATGTTACCCGTAAAAATTTATCGGGAGTTTTGATCCATACATTCATTCTATCCCCGACAGAAGCTTCAAGAAACTCAGGGTGTTCGATTGCCGACATGATTTCACTTTCATTGATCGCATGCAATCACATCCTGTTCTTGGCATGTCGCGTTAATATAATCGGTTTCATGTGAAGAATACTAACATACTAAGGGGGAAGCTGCAAAGAAAATGAAAATGACAAGAAAATGAAAATTACGACGGGGGAGAACTCAAAGCATCCCTCCCTCTTGACGGGGGAGGGTTAGGGTGGGGGTGAACATGGGGGGGCGGCCGGTATGCTATTCACCCACCCCTTAATCCCCTCCCGTCAAGGGAGGGGGAATTTCCTAGCCGTAGGGTGCGTTAGGCGAAAGCCGTAACGCACCGAAACAAACCGGGGGAGTTTATTTGCGATAATGCTTTGTAACGGCGATGATTTCCACGAGGTATTCTATGATGTCCTGGCGGAGTTCGGTAATGACCGGCATTTATTTGTATGGGGAAGATTTTTTCAAACCTTCTTCAAGATCAGTTAAAAAATCTTCTTCGTATAATTTTGTGTCGGCAAAATCCTTCAAGATATCAGCAACGGAACCTTTATTGAAGGCCTTGAAAGAGCGGGGGGCGTGCCTGCAGACGCCGCATGACTTCCCTGCGTTCTTTCTCATTCAGGCTTTCCACCATCTCGATGACGGATTCTATGGGGATCTCGATTTTTTTTGTAATGGTCTCCTTAAGAGTGATGCGCGGCATAATTATCAAATCTCCCTGCGTATGACGGTCTTATGATACGGGGAGATAAAATGGAGTCAAGATATTTTTACATCAAGTGTCAGGGAGATGAGAGATGACGACGCCGTTGAGGGCATTGATTATCGAGGACGTGGAAGAGGATGGCGAACTGCTGATCCGGGAACTGGAGCGGGGCGGCTACGATCCGACCTGGGAGCGGGTCGAAACGGCGGAGGCGATGCAAAAGGCCCTTGCGGAAAAGGCCTGGGACATCGTCTTTTGCGATTACAACATGCCCCGGTTCAGCGGCCCGGAGGCGCTTTCGCTCTTCAAGCAAACGGGGCTGACCACCCCCTTCATCCTGGTGAGCGGCACGATCGGCGAGGGAGAGGCTGTGGATATGGTCAAGATCGGCGCCGACGATTTTCTCCTCAAGGGCCGCTGGACGCGCCTGAGCTCCATCGTCGAGAGGGAACTCCGGCGGGCCGCCGCGGAGGTGCGCCGGCAGACGCCCCTTAGCGCGGCCAAGCGAGTGGGATGGGCGGCCCGTTTTCCCATCCCGGCGGGCCGTCTGCCCCTCCTTTTTTTCATCGCGGGCATCCTCCTTATGTGTCTGGCGGCCCTCTGGCGGTTCATCATGTTCCCTTCCTGGAATGTGCGCCTGACCCCCGACTGGCGCTGGCAGGGGCAGTACATCGGGATCATCACCGAGCCCGAACCGGCCACGGGCCGTTTTCCCTCACGGGACAAGGTCGGGCTGTATGAGCGGGCGGCGCGGGTTCTCGGTCCGGCGCCGGGGGAAGAGGCCGTCATCGTGGAGGACCGGTTCACGATCCGCGACCCGGCTGCCGGCAAACCCACCTGGGAGTACATCCTCCGGTCGGCGGTCAATCCGCGGACGGGGCGGCATGCGGCGGCGGCTCACAGCGGCGATCAATTCGTATTTCCCCGCGACACGCGGAAGAGCGGCTACCGCATCCGCTTCAATTACCTGGAGGGGGTTCCGGTGGCCTTTCACGGCGAGGAAACCGTGGAAGGCATCCCGGTCTATGTTTTTACCTACCGGGGACGGGCGGAATACACCCGCTGCTATGCCGGCACGCCGGATTATCCGGGCGCCAAGGTCAAGCAGGGACAGGATATCCGCTGCGCCGCCGACCAGTTCTCGATTCGTTTCTGGGTCGAACCGCTGACCGGCGAGATACTGAAGCTCGATGAGGGCTGCCCCTCCGGCGACTGGATTTACGACGTCGCATCCGGCAAGGCACTGCAGCCGTTGCTTCGCTGGGGAGGCGTCAATACGGGCGACGACCTGCTCCTGCGCGCCGCCTTCATCCGCGGCGAACGCCGGCGGTTGCTCTGGATGGGTCTCTGCCTCCCCGCCGGCCTGCTGATGGCCGGCCTGGGGCTCACGGCGGCGGCCCTCGCGCTCCACGCGCGGAGAAGCGGCCGCTTTTTTGGGGGGGCGTAACAGATGGGAATAGTTAACAAATCATTAGTCAGGCGCTGGACGTTATATCAAATTCTGGCCCTTAGCCTGATCATGGTCTTATATAGCGCCTCCGTGTCCGTTACTATCGGCGATCACTTCCGGGATGATGTGGCGAACAACGCCCGGCGCGTCCTCGTCATGGTTGCCGACATTGTCGCCGGCCGCCCTGATCTTTTCAACGAGGGGGGGCTGGAATTCGTCACCCGCGCCATGGCCGCCAGGATCCCCTGGGTTGATCACCGGATCATCGTGGACCACACCCTGAAGGTGGTCTCCGACTCCCGCGGCCTCAATATCGGCGGACGGACGGATCAGACCCGGATGTACGAGGCGATCCGGGAGGGCAGGGAACAGACCTTCCGGATCGTCAAGGAAGGGCGTCCCCAACTTCGCCTTACGCTGCCGATCTTCGGCGCCTACGACGAGGGCCGCCGGAGCAATGTCATCGGCGCCGTTGCGGCTACCCTCCGTCTTGATCCCGCCGAAGAGGCGATATGGGCGGCGCAGGCCGGAACCGCGGCGTTTCTCGCGGGGCTGTTTCTCGCATACATCGCCTTTCAGTACGCCGGGCTCCGGCGCTCCCTGCGCCCGTTCAACCGCCTTGTCGCGGAAGTCAATGCCTTCCGGCGTGGTGAAAAGACGGTCTTCTCCCATACGGGGATGCGGGAATTCGACATTCTGGGCGACGCGCTGGAGGGATTGCGTCTCAAGGCGCAGGAGCAGGCGGTGAAGCGCGAGAACATCGAGGCGGCGCTCTTAGAGAGCAACCGCGCCCGTCAGGAGGCGCAAAACAACCTGGAGCTGCAGGTGCGGGAGCGCACAGCCGACCTGGCGACGAGCCGCACCCGCATGCAGCACCTGCTCGCCGCCTCGCCGGCCATCATTTACAGCGCCGAGGCGGCGGGCGAG
>CAZTLA010000004.1:15492-37345 GCA_964614365.1 uncultured Syntrophales bacterium
AGCGAAGCCCTTCGGCGGGCTCAGGACAGGCGTAACGCACCGAAAGAGACGGGGGAGAAATCAAAACTTCCCTCCCCCTTGAGGGGGGAGAAATCAAAGCTCCCCTCCCCCTTGACGGGGGAGGGTCAGGGTGGGGGTGAACATGGGGTGGCAGCCGGTATGCTGTTCACCCACCCCTTAATCCCCTCCCGTCAAGGGAGGGGAGATTTCTTAGACGTAGGGTGTGTTAGTCCTGAGCTTGTCGAAGGGCGTAACACACCGAAACAGAGCGAGTGAAATGATGAATAAATCTCATGAAGACGCGGTCCGCATTTCCCGCGGAACTGCGGACATGTCTCCGTCCGAAATTGACAAAATGGACCCGGTCAACATCCTCCTCGTTGACGACCGCCCGGAGAATCTTGTCTCCCTGGCGGCCGTCCTTGAAGGCATGGATTGCCGTCTCGTTATGGCGGGCTCCGGCCGGGAGGCGCTGCGGATGGTCCTGGGCGAAGATTTTGCCCTCATCCTGATGGACGTCCAGATGCCCGAGATGGACGGATTTGAAACGGCGGACATCATCAGGCAGAGGGAACTTTCCCGCTACACGCCCATCATCTTTCTTACCGCCATCGGCAGGCAGGAAGAGATGATCGTCCGGGGCTATGCCGCAGGCGCGGTGGACTATATCACCAAACCCTTCGATTCCAATATTCTCCGGTCCAAGGTGGCCGTGTTTCTGGATCTTTTCCGCCTTCAGCGGCGCCTCCGGTCCGCCGAGACGTCTCTGCTGCATGTAAACGAATCCCTGAAAAAGACCGGTGCGGAGCGGGAGAAGGCCATCCGGCAGTTGAGGCAGGCAACCCGTGAGCTCGAGACCAGGCGGGCAGAGGCGGAGGACGCCAACCGGGTAAAATCCGACTTTCTGGCCTGCATGAGCCACGAGCTGCGGACGCCGCTGAACGCCATCATCGGCTTCTCCGAGATCATGATTGACGGCGTGGCGGGGAAGCTCGCGGACAAGCAGACAGAGTTCCTCCGGAATATTTACAACAGCGGCCGTCATCTTCTCAGTCTCATCAACGACGTCCTCGACCTCTCCAAGATCGAGCTGGGGAAGCTGGACTTGGAGATGGGCGCCTTCAACTTGGGGAGCCTCGCGGAGGGGTGCCTGGCCCTGTTCAAGGAAAAGGCCATGACGCATCGGATAGGGATTGATATGGAAGGCTGCCGTGAGATCGGGGTTATCCGCGCCGATGAGCGGAAGGTCAGGCAGGTTCTTTTCAACCTCATTTCCAATGCCGTCAAGTTCACGCCCGATGGAGGGCGCGTGCGCGTCGTTGCGCGGAGAGTGACGCGGGGCGATGCGGAACGGGGACATGATGCGGAAGCCCGCAGGGATCGCATCGTGTCCCCGGAATCGGAACGTGATTTCATCGAAATCTCCGTCTCCGACACGGGCATCGGCATCAAGGAAGAGGATCTGCCCCGGCTCCTCCGGCCTTTTCAGCAGCTTGAGACGCCCCTGACCAAGCAGTATGCGGGGGTGGGGATGGGGCTGGCCCTGGCCGGGAAACTCATTGAGGCCCACGGCGGCGCGATCCGCGTAGAGAGCGAATACGGCAAGGGAAGCCGGTTTATCTTTACCCTGCCGGTTGGAGGGAACAAGGGGATGCAGATGTAGGGTGCGTCCGGACGCACCTTTGTTCGGCGCGTTACGGCTTTCGCCTAACGCACCCTACGACTACGACTCTGCCGGTTGCAGGCGTTTAAACCAGTATCATCAAGATAGGAGGAAATGGCCATGTATCAAAAAGTGTCAGTCCCGTACAACGATTTCAAGGTTCTGCACGAGTCGCATCTGCCGGTGCTGTTAGTCAGACCGGTAGCAGCGGGGAAGTGAGGCAGCTATGGAGAACATGCGAAAAAAGATCCTATGCGTTGACGACGATCCCATCAACCTCGATCTTCTCGAGGCGATGCTGTTGCAAAAGGACCACGCCGTCCTCAGGGCCGAAGGGGGGGAAGGGGCGCTGGAACAGATGAACGGGCAGGCGGTGGATATTGTCCTGCTCGATGTGATGATGCCCGGAATGAACGGCTTCGAGGCGTGCCGGATCATCAAGGACAATCCCGCCATGAATCATATCCCCGTGGTCATGGTAACCGCCCTGACAGACAAGCCGTCGCGCATCCGGGGCCTGGAAGCGGGGGCCAACGATTTCCTGAGCAAACCCGTGGACAGCGTCGAACTCTCCGTCCGCGTGCAAAATCTTCTCCGCATCAAGGAGTTCGAAGATTTTCTGAAAGACCACAACAGGATCCTAACCGTCCAGGTGACGGACAAAACGCAGGAGCTCCGGGAATCCTTCATTGACAGCATCTACCGCCTTACCCGGGCGGCGGAACGCAGGGATGACGACACGGCCCTCCACATTACCCGTACAAGCCGTTACAGCCGGTTTCTGGCGCGTGAAATCGGCTGTTCCGCCGAGGATGCGGATGCATTCTTTTACGCCAGCCCCATGCACGACGTCGGCAAGATCGGCATCCCCGATTCCATCCTTCTAAAGCCGGCGCCGCTGACAAAAGAGGAGTTCGATATTATGAAAAGCCACACCGTCATCGGCGTGGATATCCTCTCCGGCGGCCGTTCCGCGGTCATGAACGCGGCGGAACGTTTTGCCTGCCATCACCACGAACGCTGGGACGGCACGGGCTATCCGGCGGGGTTGCGGGAGGAGGAAATCTCTCTCGAAGGCAGGCTCTTCAATATCGTGGACATCTACGACGCGCTGCGCAGCAGGCGGCCCTATAAGCCCCCCTTCGCGCATGAGCGGGTTATTTCCATCATCGCCGAAGGGGACGGCCGCACCCAGCCGGAACACTTTGATCCGCGGGTGTTGGAAGCCTTTAAAGACAACCACCGGCGTTTTGACGAGATGTATCAAGAGCAGATTGATCATGCGCAGTGACGTCGTGTCGGGATCAAGGAGGAAGAAAATGGGAACGCGGGTCTGGTCGTTATGGTTGTTGCTATCCCTTGTCCTTCCGCTGTGGGGCTGTGAAAAGAAGCCCGTTCCGAAGGAACCCATAAAAATCGGGATAGACATCTGGGTGGGATACGCCTATGCCTTCATCGCACGGGACAAAGGCATCTTCAAAAAGAACGGTGTGGACGTGGAAATCGTTTTCATGAAAAACCCTGTTGAAACGTCGAAGCTTTACAAGCAAAGGAAAGTTCAGGGCATGTTCGGCCTCTTCTCCGACATGATTCTGCTGAACGCAAACAGCATACCGGCAACATGGGTCTATACGAGCGATTATTCCAATACGGGCGATGTTATTATCGCCAAACCCCGGTTCAACTCCCTGAAGGAGCTCCGAGGGAAAACGGTGGGTTTTGAGGGCCTCAACTCCTTTTCGCACCTCTTTGTTCTGAAGGTGCTCGAAAAAGCGGGGCTGAAGGAACAGGATCTGATGTTCAAAAACGTTGACGGGCAGGATGTCCTGAAGGCGCTCGAAAAAAACGAGATAGATGCGGGACACACCTGGGACCCCGTCAAGGCCGAGGCCTTGAAGAAGGGCTACCGGGCGCTTGCCCGGGGGGGAGACCTTCCGGGCGTCATCATTGACGGCCTGATCATGAGCCCCGATATGATAAAAAACAGGCCCGAAGATATGGAGAATATCCTCCGCTCCCTCATTGAGGCAAAGGACTTTATGAAATCGAACGGGGACGAAGCGATGGAAATCATGGCCAAGGCGGAGGGGATGACGAAGGAGGTCATGGCAGCCGGAATCCGGGGGGTTTATCTGTACGGGCTTAAGGAAAATGTGGATACGATGAAAAAAACGAAGGACGACGGCGCGCTCTATGCCGCCCATCAAACCATTGTTGATTTTTATCTCCGGAGAGGCCAGATCTCAAAGGCGCCGGAGTATGATCGGATCGTGGAGCCTCGATTTGTGAAGAAGCTGTGGGAGGAGAAGGGTAAAAATTGAAACTCAGAACGAAACTTATCTTGATCTTTTCCGCGCTTTTTGTGTGCATAAGCATGGCGATGATGACGGTTGCTTATCTAAAAGGCCGTGAACGAATAATAGAAGATACCAGGCGCTACCACGCAGATATGGCCTTTCACAGCATGGACAAGATAGACAGATTCCTGCACGAGAGGCTTGCCCAGGTGAGGGGCATCGCTGCAGACTGGATCATCAGGTCGCGCGCTTCAACGTCGAAACGGATAACCCAAAAGC
The DNA here is from genome assembly GCA_964614365.1 of uncultured Syntrophales bacterium. Taxonomy (GTDB): domain Bacteria; phylum Desulfobacterota; class Syntrophia; order Syntrophales; family JACQWR01; genus JACQWR01. The sequence continues at coordinate 19,732 of CAZTLA010000004.1, forward strand.
TGATAGAGTGCCGCAATAATTATAAGGGCTATCTCTCCCTTTCTTTTTATGACAATGAGGGGATACGGGTCGCCGATACGTCGGGGCTGGATATCGGCCGGCGGGACTTGGGGCTGAAAGACCGGTTGCCGGCGCCCGGCGCGGATAAAGATGCGGCGATCCATATCGCTTTGTCGTCGTCGCTGAATCAAGTGGTGATGTACGTTACCTCTTTTGTGCGGGACGACAGGGGAGTCCCCCGCGGGGTGGTCGAGGCCCAGATGCCGATAGAGAGATTCAACGAGATCCCGATGATGGCCGCCGGCATCGGCAAGATCGAGGAGACGCTTGCGATAGACCTGATTACCGCCGAGGGGGCGCTCCTCTATTCGAGCCATGATCCGGAGGGAATATTCAACGGCAAGATCCATCAATGGGAGGAGTTGAAGAAACATATTTCGTCGGGTGAAATAGCGGGAAGCATTCGGTTCAGGGATGAAGAACGCAGCGAAGAGGTGTTATTATCCTTTGCCCGTGAACGGGGTTTCATGGACTTCAGCGGCATAGGCTGGATAATACTCATCCACCTTCCCGTAACGACGGCACTTCAGCCTGTCGTCGCAGTGAGGAACCGACTGCTCATGATCGTGCTGGCGGGATTTCTGGTTTCCGTCGCCTTCATCGTCTCTTTTTCCTCAAGAATCACCGGACCATTGATGGAGCTCAGCCGCGCCGGCCGTGAATTCGCCGACGGAAATCTTGACGTGCGGGTGACGCCGGCATCGGGAGATGAAGTGGGGCATCTGGCCCGCGTCTTCAACTACATGGCCGCGGCAATCAGGATATCCCGCGAAGAATTAACGGATTACGCCCAGGGCCTGGAAGAGAAAGTGGCCAGACGGACGGGGGAATTGAGCGAGGCAAACGCGAAGCTCCGGGAGTCCCTTTCGGCAGTGGAACAGGCGCGGGATCAGGCGGAACGGGCCGGGCGGGCGAAGACGGAATTCCTCATGAACATGAGCCACGAGTTTCGCACCCCCTTGAACGCCGTCGTCGGTTTTGCCCAGGTGCTGCAAAACGAGCTTGCCGGCTCGTTGAATGACAAGCAGCGCCGGTATGTTGAAAAGCTCGCCGGCGGGGCCGACCGCCTCCGGAAACTCACCGAGGATATCCTGTTGTATGCCCAGATGGAGAAGGGGGATGAGGCGGCGCCGGCGACCACGTTCCCGCTCCTGGAATTCCTGGGGACGGCGGTTGCGGCCTGGCGCGACGAGGCGGCAAAACGCCGGATTCAACTGGATGTCGCGGGGGACGCGACGGCGCAGACGATGATCCATACCGATCTGGAAAAACTCCGGGCCGTCATGAACCACCTCCTCGGCAACGCCTTGAAATTCACGCCCGATGGGGGAAGTGTGCGCGTAGCTGCGCGATTACACATTCCATCATTGTCCGGCGCTGAAGCAACCGTGCGGCAAGACGCAGCCGGCGCGGCTGATGTCGTAGAAGTAAGCGTCGCCGATACCGGCATCGGCATCCGGGGCGAGGATATGAATCGTCTCTTTCAGCCCTTCACGCAACTGGAAGGGACATTGAACAAGACCTACGCAGGCGTCGGCCTGGGGCTGGCCCTGACGAAGCGCCTTGTGGAGTCGCTGGGCGGCGGTGTAGGGGTAGAGAGCGAATACGGCAGGGGAAGCCGGTTTTCATTCACGCTGCCGGTTGAGGTGGCGGGAAAAAGAGGGAGGTTGATATGAGACATCGCATTCTGGTCGTGGAAGACAACCCGTAGAGTCGCGTGCTGCTCAAGGATCTGCTGGAATTTCACGGGTTCGAGGTCATGGACGCGGCGGATGGGATAGAGGGGATTGAGGCGGCCCGGAAGGAGCTGCCCGATCTGATCCTGATGGACCTGCAGATGGCCGTACTCGACGGTTTTTCCGCCGGGAAGATCCTGCAGGCGGATCCCGCGACGCAGCATATCAGGATTGTCGCCGTCACCTCTTTTGCCGGGGAGGGCGACAAGGAACGGATCAGGGATGCGGGATTTTACGATTACGTTTCCAAGCCGATAGACACCAGGAGCCTGCCGACGCTGCTGAACAAAATGCTTGAGCGATAGGGGAACAAGGAGCTTGTGAAAGTAAGAGAATATTTATTGGAACATTGCGCGGGGGCGTCAAATCATGATTAGCCGGCAAAAATATTGGAGCGGCCTGTCCATTGAAAAGCAAAGTCTCCATTACCGGCTTTCGGTGATTTTTGCGCTGTTTTTCCTCTGCCCCCTGCTGGGATTTCTCTACTTCGCCGTCCGCTACGAAATAGGGGATGACCCGTATTTCCTCGTATTTCTCCTTGTCTTTCTCGTCTTTTCCCTCTTCGGTTACAGCCTCACGTGGGGGATATTTTCCAAGATCGGCTTCCTCCTTAAAAAACTCAACGAGCTCATCACGACAACCTCTTACCGTCCCCGCGCCTCGACAGCCGTCAATGAACTGGAGGGGGTCGTCGGTTCCATCCACTCCCTGGAGGAGGAGATGAAGGTGCATATGCGGGACCTGGACCGGAAGGGTTCCCAGATTTCGACGCTGAAGGAATTGGCGGATCTCTGTTATATCACCTTCGACAGCGAGGATCTCTTCCATATCACCCTGGAGCGGGCGTTGCGGATGGTCAACGCCAATGTGGGCTCCGTGATGATTCTGGAGAAGCCGCAACGGGACAACTTCGTTATCCTCGCGACCTTCGGTCTTGGAGAAATCGTCAAGAATGGGGACCGCATCCCCTTCGCTGAGAGCGTCGCCAAGTACGCCGTCATCAACAAGACGCCCCTGATCGTGGAAGATATCGAAAAGGACGACCGCTTCGGCCGCAGGAACCGGAGTCAGTACGGAACGAAATCCTTTCTCTGCATGCCCCTGCGGGGCATTCGCGAGGTTATCGGCGTCATCACGCTCTCCCGCCGGTCCGCGGATACGCCCTTTATCCGGGAGGATGCCGATGTCCTGACGCCGCTGTTGTCCGGCGCCGCCTTCACATACGACAATCTGGCCCTGACCAGGGACAACGAGATATGGCGCAAGGTCTTCGCAACCATGGAACTGCTCTACAAGTTGACCGATACGGGGGGCCTCGATGCGAAGCTTCTGCCGGCGCTTCTTTACCAGATCCGCAATTGCATCCCCTTCGACCTGGCGGTCATCCTCGTCAAGGATGAGGAGAAGTCCGAGGTCATGAAGATTCTGGACCTGCTTGCGTACAACCCGACAACCATCTTGAAGGGCGACGCCCATCCCGTCCGGGGAAGCGTTGTGGAGAAGGCGCTGATGCAGGAACTTCCCCTGTGGATTGACGATACGACCGGCCTGGATTGTCTCCCGGATAAAAAAATCCTTTCCGAACAAGGCATGTCCGCCGCCGTGCTCGCTCCCCTGCGGGGAGGGGGAAGGATTCTGGGCATTCTCATTCTTGCCGCCCGATCGCCGGGCGCCCTGCAGGAAGGCCGGGATTTTGCGGTGTGCATAAGCCGGATACTGGGGGACGCCATTGCCCGACAGAGCATGAACGCCTCCCTGATGAAACGGGACCGGGAGATGGATTTACTCAAGCGGGTCGGGAATATCATGGCCGCCTCGACCTTCGATCTCAATGAGGTGCTGACCCATAGCATCACGATGATCCAGAGCGTGATCGCCGTCGAGGCCGGTTCCCTCCTCATTCGTGAGGCGGAAGATTTGATCTTCAAAGTTTATTTCAATAACGTCGAGGGGATCAACAAGGAGGGTCTCAGGGATCTCCGGCTGAAGATCGGCCAGGGCATCTCCGGCTACTGCGCCGCGCGGTGCGAGGCCATGATTGTCAACAATGTCGGAAAATTCAAGCAATTCTATTCTGAGCCGGACCGTCGAACGGGCTTTACCACCCGCTCCGTCCTGTGCGTTCCCCTTGTCTCCCAGGGAGAAGTTCTGGGGGTGATCGAGGTTCTCAACAAGTTGCCGGGCGATTTCACCGACGGTGATCTTCAACTCATGCAATCCATCGCTTCGTCGGTGAGCATTGCCCTGGAAAACGCCCGCCTTTACCAGAAAACAACGTCCCAGGCCGAACAGGAGAGGAGGATCCGCACCATGTTCCAGAAATTCGTCCCCAAGGAGGTCGTGGATCGCATCGTCCTCGACCCCCTCCTCTCCACGCCGACCGTGGTGGACGAGATGAAGACGCTCACGCTGTTGAATATAGACATTCGCGGTTTTTCCCATCTTTCCATCCGCCTGGCGCCCCAGAAGCTGGTGGCCATGCTGAATCACTTCTTCAGTATCATGGGGGACATCGTTATCAAACATCACGGCGTGATAGATAAATACCTGGGCGATGGTTTTCTCGCCCTCTTCGGCGCCCCCGTGACGTCGGCCTCAGACCCGGACAATGCCGTCGCCGCCGCCCTGGCCATGCGCGAAGCCATGCCCGATGTCAATGCCTTCTTCAATGCGGAGATCGGAGAATCCATAGCCATGGGGATCAGCATTCACACGGGAGAGGCCGTAGTCGGCAATATCGGCTTTGACAAAAAGATGGATTACACGGTGATCGGCAATGAGGTGAACGCCGTTTTCCGCCTCCAGGAGCTGGCCCGCTTCCGCGCGAACGGCATCGTCATCAGCGAGAAGACCCGTCAGGCCGTTATGCGTTCCGTCCTGGAGGTGAAACACCTCCGGATCGCCGAGGTCGCGGAACGTGTCGGCCATCTGGACGGGTGCGAACTTCTCGGCCATATGGAGGTGTACGAGCTCCTCGGCCAGAAATACAAGTAGAGAACAGGAAGACCATGATGGAAACGGATGAAAAGGGCGCAGAGGAGAACGGGACCGGGCGCGAGACCGCGCCGGAAGAAACGCTTCAGGAAACCGCGGCTGCCGGGGAGACCGGGTCGGGAACCATCGTCCTGGCCGACGGCAGTCAATACACGGGCGAACTCCGGGAGGAGCGTCCCGAGGGCGAGGGCGCGCTGAACCTGACCACCGGGGGAAAATACGTCGGGCAGTGGAAAGAGGGGCGCTTTCACGGCCGGGGGACGCTCACCGCCGGCGATATCCGCTTTGAGGGCGATTTCCGCAACGGCGCATTTCACGGCGAGGGGAAAGCCGATTATGCCGACGGGAGCTGCTACGAGGGCGAATACCGGAACGGCAACCCGCACGGCCGGGGCCGGATGGTCTTTGCCGACGGCAATGAGTATGAAGGCGAGTTTAAAGACGGCAGGTATCACGGCTGCGGACGTCTGAGCCTGTCCGCCGGAGGAAGCTACGACGGGGAATGGAAAGAGGGCAAACGTCACGGCCGGGGGATCCTCCTCTACAGCGACGGCAGCCGCTACCGGGGAGAATGGTGCGACGGCAAGCGCCACGGCAAAGGGACGATGAACTTCATTGACGGCTCCGTCGCGGCGGGCCTCTGGGAGGAGGATCAGTTCATCGGCGTCCGCGACGTTCCGGATCGGACCCTGCAATAGCCATGAAAGGCGACAGGGGGCCAAGGAATGTATTTGAGCTTGACATTTCGCTGAATTAGTATTTATACGTTCGTCACCTATCGCAATGTTTTCGGTTTTGAGGAGAAATGGAATCGTGAAAAACACGACGAAATCGCAACGCAGGCAGAAAAAACAGGCTTCCGCCGCACCGAAAACAGCTTCATTGCCGCGGGCAGGCGCCCTGCCGAGCGCCGCCGCTGCCTTCCCGATCGTCGGCATCGGCGCTTCCGCCGGCGGTCTGGAGGCGCTGGAGGTGTTTCTGGGAAAGGTGCCGGTCAAGAGCGGCATGGCCTTTGTCATCGTCCAGCACCTGGACCCGACGCACAAGGGGATCATGGTGGAATTGCTCCAGCGCACCTCCCCCATGCCGGTGTTCCAGGCAAGGGATCTGATGAAGGTCGAGGCGGACTGCGTCTATGTGATCCCCCCGAACCGGGATCTCTCCATCCTGCACGGGGCGCTGCACCTCCTCGATCCGACGGCCCCCCGGGGGCTCCGCCTGCCGATCGATTTCTTCTTCCGCTCCCTGGCCGAGGACGTGCAGGACAGAAGCATCGGCGTCATCCTCTCGGGCATGGGTTCCGACGGCACGCTGGGTCTGAGGGCCATCAAAGAGAAGGCCGGGGGGGTTTTCGTCCAGACGCCGGGCTCGGCCAAATTCGACGGGATGCCGAGGAGCGCCATTGACGCGGGCCTCGCCGACGTTATCGCCCCGGTGGAGGAACTGCCCGGCCGGATCATCGCCTATCTGAAGCGCGCCCCGTTCTTCGTCCAGGACGGCCGCCCGCTGGAGGGCAAGACCCGGAGCGCGCTGGAGAAGGTCTACATCCTGCTGCGGATGCAGACGGGCCACGACTTTTCGCTGTACAAGAAAAGCACCGTCTATCGCCGGATCGAGCGGCGGATGGGCATCCACCAGATCGACCGGATCGCGACCTACGTCCGGTTCATGCAGGATAACCCCCAGGAGACGGAGCTGCTGTTCAAGGAACTGCTGATCGGCGTGACCGGTTTTTTCCGCGACCCGGTGGCCTGGCAGCACCTGAAAGAGAAGGTCATCCCTGCGCTGCTGGCGGTTCGTCCCGGGGGCATGGCGCTCCGGGCCTGGACGCCCGGCTGCGCGACCGGGGAGGAGGCCTATTCGCTGGCCATCGTTTTCAAGGAGGCGCTGGAGCAGGCGGGGTCGGCCAGGAGCTTTTCGCTTCAGATATTTGCGACCGACCTGGACAAGGACGCGATCGACAGGGCACGGGCGGGCGTCTATCCGACCAACATCGCCGCCGATGTCTCCGCTGAGCGCCTGCGGCGGTTTTTTGTCGAGGATGAACACGGCTGGCGGGTGGGGAAGGATATCCGCGAAATGGTCATCTTCGCCCCCCAGAACCTCATCATGGACCCGCCCTTCACGAAACTCGATCTCCTGATCTGCCGGAATCTCCTCATCTACCTGGACGCGGCGCTCCAGAAGAAACTGCTGCCGCTGTTCCATTACAGCCTCAATCCCGGCGGCGTCCTGTTTCTGGGAAGCGCGGAGACGATCGGCGCCTTTACCGATCTTTTTGCCCCCCTGGACGGCAAGGGGAGGATTTACCGCAGGCTAAACGGCGATCTCAGGGCCGAACCGGTCGAGTTTCCCGTCGCCTTTTTCCCCGCCAATCCCGACCTGCTGGCGCCGGCCGAGGAGCGTAAGCCCGCCGCCAATCTCCAGACCCTCGCGGATAAAATGATCCTGCAGGAGTTCGCCCCGGCAGCCGCGCTGACGAACGACAAGGGCGACATCCTCTACATCAGCGGGCGGACGGGCAGGTACCTCGAACCGGCGGCGGGAAAGGTCAACTGGAATCTCTTCGTGATGGCCCGCGAGGAGCTGCGCTATGAGCTGAGCGGCGCCTTCCAGAAGGCGATGCGGCAAAAAGGCACGGTCGTCATCCGGAACGCGCCGATGAAGATCAACGGCGGCAGCCAGGCGGTGGACATCACCGTCATAGCCCTCAAGGAGCCGGCGGCTCTCGCGGGGATGGCGCTGACCATCTTTCGGGATGCGGTCGCTCCCCCCATAGTCAAAGCGCCGGCCAAAGGCCGGAAAATATCCGCTTCCGGCGCCCGTGCGGCGGAACTGGAGCGCGAGCTCGAGCAGGTCCGGGAGGAGATGCTGACGACCCGCGAAGAGATGCAGACCTCCCAGGAAGAGCTCAAATCGATGAACGAGGAGATGCAATCCACCAACGAAGAGCTGCAGAGCACCAACGAAGAGCTGACCACCTCCAAGGAGGAGATGCAGTCGATGAACGAGGAACTGCAAACGGTCAACCAGGAGCTTCAGGCCAAGGTGGATGAGTTCTCCCGGATGAACAACGACATGCGGAACCTCCTCGACAGCACGGAGATCGCCACGCTCTTTCTGGACGTTGCGCTGAACGTGCGGCGCTTCACCAGCAAGACCTCCCAGGTCATCCATCTGCTTCCCGGAGACGCCGGCCGGCCGGTCACCGACATCACGTCCGACCTGCACTACCCCGAGATCGCTGCCGACGCGCGGGAGGTGTTGCGAACCCTGGTCATAAGCGAAAAACAGGTCGCCGCACAAAAGGGGCGGTGGTTTTCGGTGCGCATCATGCCCTATCGGACGCTGGATGACCGGATTGACGGCCTGGTGATCACCTTTACGGATATCACCGCGTCGAAGACGCTGGAGGCAAGGCTCCGCCGGACGCAGGAAGAGTTGGAAAAAAAGATCAAAAAACAAAAGGGGTGAAGGCGTATCGGCGTCACGGAATACGGGAGTAAACGCCGATACATTCCATAAAGGAGCTAAGCCATGACCTCGGTAAAAATCAGCGCCGATCGAGCCGCCGGACTGCGCCGCCGGGCGGAGGAGCGTCTGAGGGAAAGGCGGAAACATCGGAGTTCTGCGGACGCGGAGGGAGGCAATTCTTCCGGAAGCCCGGAGGGATCGCGTTTTCCGGGGGAGGAGGCTCGTTCCGATCCCTCCGGGCTTCCGGAACACGCGCCCTTCCCCGGAAACCGGCGGGCGACGGAAAAAGCGCAGCGGCTCATTCAGGAACTGCAGATTCACCAGATCGAACTGGAGATGCAGAATGAAGAGCTGCACAAGTCGCAGGCAGAGCTGGAAACGCTCCTCAACCAGTACACCGACTTGTACGATTTCGCACCGGTGGGCTACTTTACATTCGACCGCGACGGCGCGATCCGCCGCGTGAACCTGACCGGCGCGGTCCTGTTGGGGAAGGAGCGCGCCCGTCTGGTCAACAGCCGTTTCGGTCAATTCGTTTCCGAGGACGACCGTCCCCTGTTCAATCATTTCCTGCAAGAAGTATTTACGAAACAGGACGCCCGCTCCGGAAAGGCCTCCTGCGAGGTGGCGCTGGGCGAGCGACGGAGTCGCGCGCCCTCGCGCGAAGCATCCGGCATAGGGCGCGCCGCCGAGGCCGGGAGGCGCCATGTGCGCATCGAGGGGGCGGCGACCGGGGACGGGCGGGAATGCCGCGCCGTCATGACGGACGTCACCGAGCGCAAGCGCGCGGAAGAGAAGATTCAGGCATCGCTTCTGGAGAAAGAGACGATGCTCCAGGAGATTCACCACCGGGTGAAGAACAACCTCCAGGTGATTTCGAGCCTGCTCGATATGCAGGCCTCCCGTTTGCAGGATGAAAAAGCCAAAAGAGCGCTCCAGGACAGCATGGACCGGGTTCGGGCCATGGCGATAATCCATTCCCAGCTCTACCAGTCTCAGGATTTGGCCAGGGTCGATTTCGGCCTCTTTATCCGGGATTTAATCGGCAACATCAGCCAATCCTCCGGAAGGACCAACTCCTTCGTGGATATCACTGTGGATGCCGGCGCGATGCGCCTTGACATTGAATCCTCAATCCCCTGCGGCCTGATCCTGAGCGAACTGGTCTCCAATGCGTTGAAACATGCCTTTCCGGAAGGAAGGGAAGGGCAGATACATATCGATATGCGATCGGAAGAGAATCGGGTGGTGCTTACGGTTCAGGATAACGGGATCGGATTTCCGCAGTCGGTTGATTCAATGAACGTAAAGTCCCTGGGACTGCAACTGGTGAAGATCCTGGTGGGACAGATCAACGGAAATATCGCCATGGAGGTTGACGGCGGAACGACATGGACCGTTGCATTTCCGTCGAAGAAAGATAAGGAGGCGGCACACTGAATAAGACCAGGATCAATCACCTCCCCTGTTTTTGTCCTCTTCGGGCTCGTCGTCATCTTCGGGCGCATTGACGGCCAGCAACGCGGCGGTCTCGCGGGGAGTAAGCTCCTGGACGTCCTTGAGTTTCCTCCCGATGGCTCGTGATCTCGTCTTGGCCTTCTCGATTGTCTCCGATGCCTGATTCAGCTTCTTGTGAACCGCATCGAGAACGTCTCCATACTTTGTCCATTCCGTCTTGACCGCCGAAAGGAGATTCCAGACCTCGCTGGAACGCTTCTGTATGGCCAGAGTGCGGAAGCCCATCTGCAGACTGTTTAAAATAGACCACAGGGTAGTCGGGCCGGCGATAACCACGCGGCACTCCCGTTGGATAACCTCAGCGAGGCCCGTTCTGCGAATAACTTCGGCATAGAGGCCTTCTATGGGCAAAAATAAGATGCTAAAATCAGTGGTCTTGGGCGGGTTTAAGTACTTTGCACAGATGTCACCGGCACATCTCTTGACACTGTTTTCAAGCTGCTTTCCCGCCGCCTCCACACCTTCGAGATCGCCTTTCTCCTGGGCCTCCATCAAACGTTGATAGTCTTCCACCGGGAACTTCGCATCGATCGGCAGCCAGACGACCTCATCCTTGTCGGCGCCCTGTCCCGGAAGCTTCACCACAAACTCGACGCGCTCAGCGCCATCCTTCGTGGCCACATTGGCGGCATACTGATCTGGATTGAGCACCTGCTCCAGGAGCGCCGCAAGCTGGACTTCGCCCCATGTCCCGCGCGTCTTGACGTTGGTGAGCACCTTTTTTAAGTCGCCAACTCCCGTGGCCAGCGTCTGCATTTCCCCCAGACCCTTATGCACCTGCTCCAGACGTTCACTGACCATCTTGAATGACTCGCCCAAACGCTTTTCCAGGGTGCCTTGAAGTTTCTCATCCACCGTCTGCCGCATCTGGTCGAGTTGCTTCGCGTTATCGCTCTGGATGCTTTGGAGCTTGCCCTCAACCGTAACCCTGATCTCCTCCAGTTTCTTCTCATTGGAATCCGCGAGCTTCCCAATCGTAGAGGACATTGTTTCGAGTTGGCCTTTTTGGTGATTGGCCAACTCGCCCATGGTCTTGGCCATCGTCTCGGAAATGCTGCCGAGTGTCGCCACGACCTCTTCCCGCAGTTGCTTTGCTCCCTGAGCGGCTTCGTCCCTGCTCCGGGCAACTTCCTCTCTCACCGCACGCTCGGTGCGTTCCTGTGCCTTTTCGAAGGCTTCAAGACGGGCAGCAAGCAGGGAGGGATCGGTGTGCGATGCTTTTCTGAAAAGGATGTACAGGAAGGTGAGGGCGGCGATCTGGAAAACGAGAGCTACGATCAGCAGGATATCAGTCATGGGACCCCCGAACAGATGGAATGATTGTAATGTCCCTATCACAATTAACGCGAAGACGCTACTTGATGTGTCTCAGCAAGGTAACGTCGCGGCCGAAGATGAGGGATAAGAGCCAGTCCATGATGATCCGGACCCGGTTGTTGGCGCCGGTAACCAGCATGGAGTATGCCACAAGCCAGATCAGGCGCGCGGGGAAGCCGTAGAGCCTGAGGTTGTAAAAGCGGAACACAGCCTTCGAATCGCCGATGGAAACAATTTCCCCTGAGTCCGTATAATGGTAGGGTTTCCGCTCGGTTCCCCGGATGTCCGCCAGGATGTTCCCTGCCACCACTTTTGCCTGGCGCACCGTCGTGTGCGCGCGCGGCGGGATGGGCCGGGCCGAGGCGGGATCCTCAAAGTGGGCGCAGTCGCCGAGGGCGTATACGCCGGGAAAGCCCGATACTTCCATGTACTCGTTGACGATTACCCGTCCGAGAGCGTCTTTTTCCGCCTGGAGTTCGGCGATGAGCGGGTTGGCGGTCATGCCCGCGGTCCAGATCAGGGTGCAGGCGGGGAGCTTCTCAAAGCCGTCGATCTCTGCGAATCCGTCTCCTGCTCGGGTTACCGTGGAATTCATCATGACTTCGATCCCCATGCGGTGCAACTGCTTCATTACGTAGGCGCCGAGTTTCTCATGCAGACGCGTCATGATCTTGCGCTCGGCTTCGACCAGCACGATCCTGATCAGCGTGGGATCCACAGCCTTGTAATACCGGAGCAGGTTGCCGTAAATGAAATCCCGGAGCTCCGTGACGGTCTGCACGCCGATGTAACCGCCGCCGATGGTGACAAAGGTGAGCAGTTGCTTCTGTTTTTCCCGGTCGTTAACGATGCTGGCCTGCTCGAAACAATCGATGAGATGGTTCCGCATGCGCATGGCGTCATGCAGGGTCTTCAGCGTGAATACCGTTCCTCCCTCGAGCTTCAGAGCCGAGGTGTCCGTCACGCTGCCCAGGGCGATGACCAGGCGGTCAAACTCCAGCGGGCCGGATGTCGTCGCCACCCTGCGGCCGGCGAGGTCAATGTTGAGTATTTCCGCCTGAACGAAATTGAACCGGTCCCGCCAGTGAAGCCGACGGATGGGATAGGCGATGTGGCGGGTTTCTATGCCGCCCATGGCCACTTCGTGCAAAAGCGGCGTGAAGAGAAAGAAGTTTTCATCGCTCACGAGCGTGATGTCTACGTTTTCATTCTGATTCGTGGAACGCACCAGGCGCCTGAGCGTATAGGTGCCGCCGAACCCGCTGCCCAGTATCAGCACCTTCCTGCTGCCCACGTAAAGCTGCCGCGGAGGGGCGGGCTGCCTGCGGGTAAGATGCCGCAATTCCTCCACAAGCAAAGCGGTGGAGAGTCTGGCTTGCGAGACGGGGCCAAGGACCATCCGGGCGATGTGTTTATAACTGTAGCTGCCGGTGAACATTCCCCAGGCGGCGCGGGTGAAGGGTTGCACCCCGGAGGTGTTTTTTTGCTCGTTGCCGATAAGGCGCTGTTGCGCCCCAATAAAAAGGCGTGAATTCTTTGCCAGGTCGTTGGCCGAAAAGAGCAGGCGTCCCCACTGGTTGTCCCTGTCCAGGGCGCGGCAGAAGGGAAGGTAGCGGCGTCCGAAATCATGGCGGGTTATGCCGTGAAAAACCGCCGTGCGCGCCGCCTCGCGCGCCGTGAGGAGCGCAGAGCCGATTCCGTCCTTGTAGAGCCGGGAGACGGCGGCATCGCCGATCGTCACAAACCCGTCTCCGTAATAGTTGCGGGCGCAGTCGACGGCGGTACGGGGACGGCAACCGCAGGCCAGTTCGTACTTTGCGGGCAGTATCTTCCGCACGATGTCGTGCCTGAGGAAATCCGTGACGGATACGGGGTATCTGCCGCTGCCCAGCACGGAGACGTTGATGAAGGGTCCTTTCGGGACGAGGGTGCCGAAGATCAATCCCGAATGGGGCAGCAGGAAGGCATGGGCCACGTTTCCGAGACAGGCGCGTACCTGCTCGGCGCCTGCATGGAGCTCGTTCATGGCCATGATCCTCGTTTCCGGGGGGGCGTATCCCCCTCCGGCGACCGGGATCGGTTTTGCGTTTACCCCTGCGGCCAGGACCACGAGGTCGTAGGGAGTTTTTTCCCCGGCGGACTCGACGAGGGGACGGGGGGAGCCGAGGCGGATCTGCGATACGGTGCGGCATTCCACCGCTGCACCCCGGCTTTGCGCCTCCTTCAGGAGCCAGTTGTCGAAGCTGATCTTTTCAGCGTAGGAGGATACGCGCGGTCCGCCGCCGCGGTAAATGCTGCCGATCGTTGTTGCCTCGGGATTGGTGATGTCGACGGTGGCGTAGGGGGAGTGGACGGCGAAACGCTCGATCGGATTCTGGATGATTGCATCGGGTAATTCAAGGTTGAGTTCGGCAAGGTTTTTTACGAAGGTGGAGGAAAGTATGCCCGCGCAGCCCTTGCAGCCCCGGGGACCCGGTTCATCGAAATTCCGCTGGCGGTAAATGGTGATCCGGGGCGCGAAACCCCGTTCGCGGGCATAGCGGAGCAGATAGAGGGAAAAAAAACACGCCGCCGGTCCCCCCCCGATCACGGCAATCTCAGAACCATCGGCAATTTGATGGGAATTCTTATCCACGCGGTATGCGACCGCCTCATATGGTATTTTGATCGCATTATAGGGCGTATGGCCGTTTATTTCAAGCAGCTTCCACTTTTACCGCGCACACCTTGTATTCCGGAATCTTGGAAATCGGGTCCAGGGCCGGGTTTGTCAGGAGATTGGCCTGCGCCTCTCGGAAATGGAAGTTCATGAATACGGTTCCCTCGGGGGATCGATCCGTCACCTGCGCCTTTACCGTCACTTTTCCGCGCCGGGAACTGACTGCCACCAGGTCGCCGCTTTTTATCCCGATCTGTTCGGCATCACGGGGATTGATCTCCACGAGGCTTTCCGGACAGCGTTCATTCATTCCCCGGCCGATGCGCGTCATACTCCCCGAATGATAGTGATAGAGAACGCGGCCTGTCGTAAGTTTCAGCGGGTACTCCGCGTCGGGCGATTCATCGGGATCGGAGTATTCAATGGCCTGGAAGAGACCCTTGCCCCGGACGAAAACGTCCTTATGGAGCAATCGTGTTCCCGGATGGTCGAGGGCGGGGCACGGCCAAGCGATGCCTTCCTTTTCGATCCGTTCATAGGTGATGCCGGCGTAACTTGGCGTGAGTTCGGCAATTTCCTCCATAATGTCTTCCGGCTTGCCGTATTCCAGGGGAAATCCCAGACGCCCGGCGAGCAGGGCGATAATTTCCCAGTCCGGCTTCGCTTCCCCGGGCGGAGAGACAGCCCGACGGACCCGCTGGACGAGCCTCTCCGAGTTGGTGAAGGTGCCGTCCTTCTCGGCAAAACAGGCCGCCGGAAAGACAACATCGGCCATTTTCGCGGTTTCCGTCAGGAAGATGTCCTGCACCGCGAGGAAATCAAGTTTCCCCATCGCCGCCTTCACGCGCGAGAGATCGGGATCGGTAAGCAGCGGGTTCTCGCCGATAATGTACAGGCCTTTGATCTTTTCTTCCGCTGCGGCATGCATGATCTCCACGAGGGTAAGGCCGGGTTTGGCGGAAAGAGCGGCGTTCCAGGCTTTGGCGAATTTCTCCCGCAGTTCATCGCTCGCTATCTTCTGGTAGGCGGGAAACACGTCGGGCAGCGCCCCCATGTCGCAGGCGCCCTGGACATTGTTCTGACCGCGGAGCGGATTGATTCCTCCCCCCTCCACGCCGATATTGCCGCAGAGCATGGCCAGATTCGCCAATGACTTAACCGCATCAGTCCCACTCACATGCTGGGTAATGCCCATGGTATAGAGGATGGAAGCAGGCTTTGCCTTTCCGTACATACGGGCCGCCGCCGTCAAATCCGCCGCCGGGATGCCGGTAATGGCGGAAACATGCTTCGGGGTGTATTTTTCGACGACCCTTCTCAACTCCTCGAATCCTTCTGTTCTCTCACGGATGTAATCTGCCGCATGTAAATGTTCCTTCAGGATAATGTGGATGAGTCCATTGATCCAGGCGATATCGGCCCCCGGCTTTGGTCTGAGCCACACACGGGCATAGTCAACCAGATCGATCCGTCTCGGATCAACGACGATGAGATTCGCCCCGTGTTTATGAACCGCCGCCTTGATGTAATTGGCGAAAATGGGGTGCGTTTCCGTCGTATTGCTGCCCGTAACCAGAATGGTTTCCGACTTGAGCACATCCCCTATGGGATTGGTCATAGCGCCGCTGCCCAGCACTGTGGCAAGACCTGCCACGGTGGAAGAGTGTCAGAGCCGCGCGCAATGGTCGAGATTATTCGTTCCGATGACGGCCCGCATGAACTTCTGGAAAAGGTAGTTTTCTTCATTGGTGCACCGGGCCGAAGAAAGACCGGCAATGGCATCGGGTCCCGCCGAGGATTTAATGACGCTGAATTTTTCCGCCGCCAGGCTCAATGCCTCGTCCCAGGAGGCCTCGTGAAATACGCCGTCTCTCTTGATAAGGGGTTTTGTGAGACGCTCCTCGCTGCCGATGAATTCATACCCGAAACGTCCCTTGACGCAGAGACTCCCTTTATTTGTCCCCTCGTCCTCCGGAGTGGTTATTCCGATAATCCGGTTGTCAAAAACGTTCAGCTCCAACTGGCACCCGCACCCGCAATACGCGCAGGTGGTCTTCACCCGGTTTATCATCCAGACGCGGCCTTTGGTCCTGCTTAAGTTTTCCGTCAAGGCGCCGGTGGGGCAGACACGGAGACATTCTCCGCACGATTCGCATCTCTCCTTATTGAGGGGAGAAATATGCGCGTCATATCCCGTTCCAACCACGTCGATCGCCCCCAAGGCCTTGATATCGCGGCAGGCGGCTACACAGCGAAGGCACATGATGCATCTGTCCGGCCACAGGCGGATAAGCGGGGTGGAGAATTCCGCCGGACGTTCCCTTTTTTCGGCCTGATACTCCGACTGTTCGATTCCGAATCGGTAAACGAGATTCTGGAGGACGCACTCGCCCCCCTTGTCGCACACGGGACAGTCAAGGGGATGATTGACCAGGATAAGTTTTAGATTTTCCCGCCTGATCGTTTCCAACCTCGGAGAATTGGCGCGGACCACCATGCCCTCGGCAACAGGCGTTGTACAGGCAGTCGTGAGATTTTCAAAACCATCGACTTCCACCAGGCACATCCTGCAGGATCCGATGGGGTTCAATCGTTTATGGCAACAAAGAGCAGGTATCTCTATGCCGGCGCATTCCGCCGCCTCCAGGATTGTCGTCCCGTCTTTAACGGTTACCGCCTTGCCGTCAATGGTTAAGGAAACCATCCATACACCTCTTTACAGGATAATAAGGGAAGGCAGTATACCGCACATCCTTCCCTTAAGGGATCAGAGAAAAATGTCTACTGATTTCTGCGCCAGTAGGAGAAATGACCGGGGTAATATGCCCAGGTGGAAAAGCGCCCAGACACTGATGATGATGACGATCAGGTAGGCCGGAGAAAAGTCTATTTCCTGCGGCTGGGTCGCCGCCTCCCGGAAATACATGTACATCATGACCCGCAAGTAATAATAGGCGGCCAGGGCGCTGTTCAGTACGCCGATGACGGCGAGCCAGTAATATTCGGCCTTGACCGCAGCGCTTAAGACGTAAAATTTCCCCATGAACCCCGCAAGCGGCGGGAATCCCGCCAGGGACAAAAGAAAGACGCTCATGCAGAAGGCCAGGAAGGGCCGGCGCGCCCCCAGCCCCGCATACTGTTCACTATCGGTATTTTCCTCGCCTTTTTTTCCCAGGAGCATCACCACCGTGAAGGCCCCGATGTTCATGAAGGTGTAGGCAGTGAGATAATAGAGTATGCTCGACGATAATGTCCGGTCGCCCGTCGCGAAGGCAATGAGTATGTACCCCGCGTGAGCGATGCTGGAGTAGGCGAGCATCCGTTTGACGTTGTTCTGTACCAGGGCGGTAATATTCCCCACCGTCATCGTCAGCACGGCGATCAGCCACAGTACGCCGGACCAGCCTTCATAAAAAGGGATCAGCGCCGTGTAAAAGACCCGCAGGAAAGCGCCGAATGACGCCGCCTTTACGCCCGTCGCCATGTAGGCGGTGACGGGCGTGGGGGCGCCTTCATACACATCCGGGGTCCACATGTGAAAGGGAACGGAGGCCGTTTTGAAACCGAAGCCCACGATGAGGAATGCGAGGCCTGCCATGAACATGGGGGTGAGGTAGAAAATGCCCGATACCACGTAATCGCTGATTTCGGTTATATCAAGGGACCCCGTGGTGGCGTAGAGGAATGCCATGCCGTAGAGAAGAAAGGCCGTGGCAAAGGCGCCCAGGAGGAAATACTTGAAAGAGGCCTCGGCGGATTTGACGTTTCCCGCAAGAAGACCGCAGAGCACGTAGAGGGAAATGGACATGATCTCCAGTCCCACGAAGATGGTGATGAAGTTGTTGGACGACACCAT
>CAZTLA010000005.1:0-37225 GCA_964614365.1 uncultured Syntrophales bacterium
GGTTAAAACCAATATTCACGGCGCGGAAAATATTATTGATGCGGCCATTGACGTGGGCGTCAAAAAAGTGGTTGCTCTGAGCACTGACAAGGCAGTCAACCCTGCAAACCTCTATGGGGCAACCAAACTCTGTGCCGAAAAGATATTCATTCAGGGAAATGCTTATTCAGGGTCGCGGGGCACGCGCTTCAGTTGCGTTCGCTACGGGAACGTCATCGGCAGCCGGGGGAGCGTCATTCCCCTTTTCAAGGAGCAGAAAAAGACGGGCAAGGTAACCATTACGGACAGTAGGATGACAAGATTCTGGATAACCCTTGATCAGGCTGTTGAACTCGTAGTCACGGCGCTCCGGCATGCCCAGGGCGGGGAGATATTTGTCCCCAAAATTCCCAGCATGAAGGTGATGGATCTGGCGAAGGCGGTTGCGCCCGAGTGCGAGATCGAGATTGTCGGAATAAGGCCCGGAGAAAAACTTCACGAAAGCCTCATCACCGAGGAAGAAGGAAGGAATGCAATTTCCCACAACGGCATGTATATCGTTCTGCCCAATTATACGTGGTGGGAGGAAAGACGGAATTACAAAACCGGCCAACAATTGCCCGATGGTTTCGTCTACACCAGCGACCGGAATGACGAGTGGCTGAGTGTTGAAGATCTCAAGAAACTCCTTCAGGGCTCTTCCTTCCTTGAAGAAGAGTCGGCGTCCCGTTTTCTTACCACCATCCATCGATTGAATGAAAAAGTTATTTTGAGTCTGCTCAATACCGAGGAGGGATTTTCAGATCACGCACATACGGCAGGTGTGCTCCCATGAGCGTCGAATCGACCACCGCGGGTGAAAAGCAAAAAAGCACGGACGGTTTGCATCCTTTTATCCCCTATGGACGACAGTGGATTGATGAAGAGGATATCGAAGCCGTCGTGGAGGTGCTCCGTTCGGACTGGCTGACCACAGGGCCCAAGGTCAGGGAGTTTGAAAAAGAGTTTGCCTGCGTCACCGGCGCCGGGGAGGCCGTTGCCGTCTCGAATGGCACCGCAGCCCTGCATTCCATTATGGCTGCCATCGGTATCAGTCCCGGCGATGAAGTCATCGTTCCGCCAATAACTTTTGCGGCCACGGCCAATGCCGTGGTGTTTCAGGGAGGCAAACCCGTATTTGCCGACGTAAATCCGGACACCCTCTTGATCGATCCGGAGGAAGTCAAGGCAAATATAACTCCCCGAACAAAGGCCGTCATTGCCGTGGATTATGCGGGACAACCTTGCAACTATGATGCCCTGAGGTCCATTACTGATCGTCAGGGGATAACGCTCATCGCAGATGCCTGCCACGCCTTGGGCGCACGATATAGAGGGGAAAAAGTCGGGACTCTGGGAGATCTCACGGCATTCAGCTTTCACCCGGTTAAACATGTCACAACCGGCGAAGGGGGCATGGTTACGACCAACGACAGAAATCTGGCGGATAGAATGCGAAGATTTCGAAATCATGGCATCGATTCAGACCATCGCCAACGCGGCGAACTGGCTACCTGGTATTATGAAATGGTGGATTTAGGCTATAACTACCGTATCACGGACTTTCAGTGCGCCTTTGGCTTAAGCCAGCTTCGCAAACTGCCGGGGTGGCTTGTTCGACGTCAGGAAATTGCCCAACAATACAACGAGGCATTCTCCCGTGTTCCGGGAATCAGGCCGTTGACGGTCGCCCCGGAAGTCTATCATGCCTATCATCTGTACGTGCTTAGTTGTTGTCCGAATGGTTCGGATATAAATCGTGGGATTTTGTTCGCAAAGCTTCACGAAAGAAACATAGGAGCAAACGTACACTACATTCCGGTGCACCTGCACCCGTTCTATCAAAAACATTTCGGCTATCGTAAGGGGCACTGTCCGAAAGCGGAAAAGGCCTATGAAGAGATCGTCAGTCTCCCCCTATTCCCGCGGATGAGTGACCGGGACGTTTGCACAGTGATTGATGCCGTCATCGAGATTACGGAGGCGTATGCGGCATAAGCGCAAATTTCTGGTAATCGGATGCGGATCAATCGGAAAGAGGCATATTGGCAACTTAATTGCCCTCAACGAAAAGGACATTGTTGCCTTTGATATCAAGCCAGAGCGCTGCCAGGAGGTGAAATCACTCTTCGGCGTTGAAGTATGGGATAATTTGGCGGATGCCTGGAATGCCAATCCGGATGTGGCAGTGATAACGACGCCGACAAACATGCATGTGCCGCTGGCAATTATGGCCGCCGATCACGGGTGTCATATGTTCATTGAAAAGCCTTTATCGCATAGCCTGGAGAGTATTGCGGATCTTCTCGATAGTGTACGGAGAAAAAACTTGGTCACGCTGGTGGGCTGTAATATGCGTTTTCATCCCTGTCTGAAACACATAAAAAAAATGATTGAAGACGGGGTCATTGGAAGAGTTATGGCAATGCGCATCGAGTTTGGCCAGTATCTCCCGGACTGGCATCCCCGGGAGGATTATCGCCGAGGATATAGCGCGCATGTCGAACTGGGAGGCGGCATCATTTTAGATGCGATCCATGAACTCGACTATATTCGATGGATGCTGGGGGAAATCGACACAGTTGCCTGCATTGCAGGAAAACTGAGCGATCTTGAGATCGACACGGAAGATACGGCGGCAATTCTCCTGCGGTTTTCGAGCGGCGCCATCGGAGAAATGCACCTGGACTATCTCCAGCGGGTATACAGCCGCACCTGTCATATCATAGGCGATAAAGGGACCATATGGTGGGATTATAAGACAGGAGAGGTGATCTGGTATAGCGCGGAAAGCAAGGAGTGGCAGTCGTATCGCAATCCGCCGGAATGGGAGCCCAACCACATGTACCGAGAGGAATTTCAGCACTTTCTGCAATGTTTCCTGAGCGAGGAGAAACCCTGCCTCGATGTATTTCAAGCTGCGCAGGTGTTACGGGTAGCGCTGGCCGCCAAAGAATCGGCAAAAACGGAAAGGTTCGTAAAAGTAAAGAAATGATTCAAGAAAGCAAAAAGACCGTTGCCATCATTCAGGCACGCATGAGCTCAAGCAGGCTGCCGGGAAAAGTTATGGCAGAAATCAGCGGAAAGCCGATGCTGTACCATGTAGTCAAACGGATAGAGAGGGCAAAGATGATCGATTTGGTGACTGTTGCCACCTCTGATCTTCGCAGTGACAACATCGTCGAGGGTTTCTGTAGAGATAACGGTATCAGATGCTTTCGCGGTGATCTCGACGATGTGCTGGATCGGTATTATCGGGCCGCGAAATACTTTGGGGCGCAAATAATCATACGGCTGACTGCTGACTGTCCTTTACTGGATCCGGATATCATCGACAGGGTGGTCAAAACATTTTCCGAAGGTGCCTTCGATTACGTATCCAATGTGATGGAATACACCTATCCGGACGGATTAGACACGGAGGTATTCACCCTTGAAGCGCTTGAACGCGCGTGGCGGGAGGCAAGACTGAAGTCAGAGCGGGAACATGTAACCCCGTACATCCGTAATCGCCCGGAGATATTCCGCCTGGCAAATGTTAGCCACCGGGAAGATATTTCGCATTTGCGCTGGACGGTCGATTGCCCCCAGGATATGAATTTTGTGCGCTCTGTTTTTGAACAGTTCGGGGATTCATTTTTCAGTATGGGCGAAATACTTGATCTATTGAATCAGCGGCCTGAACTGAGCAGCATGAATGCAGGAATCGAAACCAATGCAGGCTATCTGAAGTCGCTCCGCGAAGACGGCATGGTTGAACCGAAGGAAATGACATGATGGGAAGCGGCCAGCAACTGTACCTCAAGGCAAAGGGAAGAATCCCCGGCGGGACGCAACTCCTTTCCAAGCGTCCCGAAATGTTCCTGCCGGAACAGTGGCCCAGCTATTACAGCCGTGCAAAGGGTGTGGAGGTCTGGGACCTCGATGGGGAAAAAATGATAGACATGAGCTACAATGGCATCGGGGCATGCATACTGGGCGCCGCGGACCCAGACGTGGACGAGGCGGTTCGGGCGGTCATTGAAGGGGGCTCCATGTCCACCCTCAACGCACCGGAAGAGGTGGAACTGGCTGAACTCCTCTGCGAGTTGCACCCCTGGGCCGGGATGGTGCGTTACGCGCGGTGCGGCGGCGAAGCGATGGCAATTGCGGTGCGTATTGCCCGTGCCCGGACGCGGCGCGACCGCGTTGCGTTTTGCGGATACCACGGCTGGCATGACTGGTATCTGGCGGCCAATCTGGCGGATGACCGCTCATTGGACGGGCATCTCCTGCCCGGGCTTGAACCCGCGGGCGTACCGCGCGGACTGATCGGGACGGCCTTGCCGTTTCGCTATAACCATATCGAAGAATTGAGAGCGATCACGGCGCAATACCGTAACGAACTGGCGGCAATTGTCATGGAACCGATTCGCGACCACGATCCCGCTCCCGGCTTCCTCGAAGAGGTCAGGGATATCGCCTCCGCCGTCGGCGCCGTGCTGATCCTGGATGAAATCACCGCCGGTTTCCGCTTAAACACCGGCGGCGTCCATCTGCTGTTCGGGATAACGCCAGACATTGCGGTTTTCGCCAAGGCCATGAGCAACGGCTATCCCATGGCCGCCGTCATCGGCAGGGCCGATGTTATGCAGGCGGCCCAGGTATCTTTCATCAGCAGCACCTATTGGACGGAGAGGATCGGCCCTGCCGCTGCGCTGGCGACGATCCGCAAGCACCGGCGTTGCCATGTGTCCAGCCATCTGATTCGAATCGGAACCCTGGTGAGGGAAGGCTGGCGCGAAGCAGCCCGGCAAGCCGGCATGGAAGTCGAGATCGGCGGTATCGCGCCCCTCTGCCATTTTGCGTTCCCCGGCGGCGAACAGAAACAAGCTGCCAAAACGCTCTTTATCCAGATGATGCTGGAGCGGGGCTTTCTTGCAAGCACGGCCTTTTACGCTACCTATGCGCATGAGGACCATCACGTAAAAAGGTATCTTGAAGCATGTCGGGAAGTTTTTCCACAAGTGACTGAGGCTCTGGAACGAGACAGCGTGATAAAACAACTCAAGGGCCCGGTAGCGCATACCGGATTCGGGAGGTTGACGTGAAGAACCTTCTTGTTCGAGCCGATGCAACAATGGAAATGGGCGCCGGCCATATCATGCGCTGCCTCGCCCTGGCGCAGGCGTGGCAAGAGCATGGCGGCCGAGCTACTTTTCTATGTCATTGCGACAGTGATTTGCTCCGCCAACGGATTGTAAACGAAGGGTTCGATTTCATACCGTTGGAAAGCAAACATCCCTCTTATGGCGATGTGGGACTGACGGTAAAAACACTTAAGCACCTTGCCGGTATGAACGTAAAAGGCAAAACGTGGATAGCAGTAGATGGATATCATTTTGACGCGCTCTACCAAAGACGAATCAAAGAAGAAGGGTACAAACTTCTCTGGATAGACGACTATGGCCATGCCGATCATTATTGCGCTGATATTGTTCTTAATCAGAATATCTCCGCCGACGCCCAGTGGTACATCAACCGTGAAACAGACACGCGCCTTCTCCTCGGCAGCGAGTACGTCCTGTTACGCCGTGAATTCCGCTCTCTGCGGAATAAGCGGCGTAAAATCGCACCGATAGCCCGTAAAATTCTTGTCACCATGGGCGGTTCTGATCCATGCAATACAACCGTCAAGATACTCCGGGCCTTACAGAAAGTTAAAATACCGGCTTTAGAAGTTACCGTTATTATGGGCCCGGCGAATCCCCATGCGAAGCAGGTAGAAGAGGAGATTCTCCGTTCATCGTTTCCGGTGAATTGTTTATTATCCGTCCAGAATATGCCTGAACAAATGGCCTGGGCGGACATAGCCGTTTCCGCAGGCGGCTCAACCTGTTGGGAATTGGCATTCATGGGATTGCCCAGTGTCATCCTTATCAATTCCGATAATCAGCAGGCGATTTCCGAGGCGTTTGATGCGGCAGGCGCGGCTATCAATCTCGGATGGCAGCATCAAGGAGAACCGGATACGATTGCCGGAACCATTCAACCATTACTCGTCAATAAAACGGCACGACAAACAATGGGTGAAATAGGGCAGGGGCTGGTGGACGGGTTAGGCTTGAAACGACTCATGCGCGCCTGTGAGGCCCTTACATGAAAATAGTAGTTTTAGGAAATAAGCCTTCACCGATCAGAAAGATCATCGAAGATGAGGGGAATGAAGTTATGGAATGGTCTGACCCTGTTGATATTCATCTATTAAAAAATAACAGCATAGAGTTCATTGTAAGTTACGGATATCGCCATCTCATCAGGGAACCGGTGCTTGATTATCTTCCGGGGAAAATAATTAATCTTCATATATCGTACTTGCCCTGGAACAGAGGTGCAGATCCCAATTTGTGGAGTTTTCTTGAAGAGACTCCGAAAGGAGTGTCCATACATTTTGTTGATTGCGGCATCGACACAGGCGATACCCTTGTTCAAAAGGAAATGAAATTTGAACAATACGGCGAGACGTTAGCGACAACCTATAAAGCTCTTAATGACGAACTGATCGAACTTTTTCGAGAAGCGTGGCCGTCAATTCGAGGCGGTTATTGCAGAAGAAGCAAACAGCCGGCAGGAGGCAGTTTCCACAGATCTTCCGATAAAGGGAAGTATTCTCATCTGTTGACGAATAATTGGGACACATCGGTAAATCTTCTGAGGGGTAAGGCCCTCTCAGGCGTCGGTCAAATTGGAGGAGCGGGCAATTGAAAGTCGTGACGGATACCATAAAAATCGGAAATCGCGTCATCGGTCCGAACTATCCCGTTTATATTATTGCGGAGATGTCAGCCAATCACCATCAGGACTTCGCTCAGGCGGTAGAGATTATTCATGCAGCTAAAGACGCGGGGGCCGACGCCGTAAAACTGCAAACGTACACGCCGGATACGCTTACCATCGACTGTGATAACGAGCATTTCAAGATCGGCAAAGGAACCGTTTGGGAGGGACGGAAACTTTATGACCTCTACAGCGAAGCCTACACTCCTTGGGAGTGGCAGCCGAAGCTGAAAGAAATTGCAGATGATCTGGGAATCGATCTCTTTTCCACACCCTTTGACCATACATCCGTCGATTTTTTGGAAACAGTGGATGTGCCCGCGTATAAAATCGCCTCTTTTGAACTCGTAGATTTATCGTTGATTCGCCGGGTGGCAGAAACCGGCAAACCAATGATTATGTCTACGGGGATGGCCTCTGCGGTCGAAATTGATGAGGCGACTCACGCGGCGCGCAATGCCGGCGCAACGCAAATCGCCCTTCTGAAATGTACCAGCGCTTATCCGGCGCCATATGAAGAAATGAATCTGCGTGCGATTCCTCACCTGACAGAAAAATTCGGGATACCGGTCGGCCTTTCCGATCACACGTTAGGTATTGCAGTGCCCGTGGCTGCCGTGGCGCTCGGGGCTTGCATGGTGGAAAAACATTTTAGCCTTTCCCGCACAATCCCAGGACCCGACAGTTCCTTTTCACTCGACCCGCAGGAATTTACGGCCATGGTGGAGGCCATTCGGGCAACCGAGAAAGCCCTGGGCACGGCGACCCATGACATCACGAAACGTGAAGCGGCCAGCCGTGTTTTCCGGCGCTCCCTGTTTGTGGTGGAAACCCTAAAAGCGGGAGAGTCGTTCACCGCAAAGAATGTGCGTTCAATACGCCCGGGTTCCGGGTTGCCGCCTAAATATATCGCCGGCATCATCGGCCGTCGCGCCTCGCGGGACATCCCGCGGGGGACTCCCCTGAGCTGGCAGTTGATCGAGGAGGGAGCTTCGCACGACGTACTGAAGGGAAAAACAGCGAATGGATGATCTGAAACGATGCAACAGATGTGTACTTCCGGAGACTCACGAAACCATCGTTTTTGACGGGGATGGCGTCTGCAACGTTTGTCGTCAGCATGAGTTCAAACAGACCGCAATCGATTGGAAGGCAAAAAAAACGGAATTCGATGAGTTGATTGCTGCCTACCGCGACCGATATGACTATGATTGCATCGTTCCTTTCAGCGGTGGCAAAGACAGCACCTGGACCCTCTACTATCTGATAAAAGAGTATGGAATAAAACCCCTGGTGGTACGGTTTGACCATGGTTTTTACCGGCCTCATCTGCTTGATAATACCCTGCGGACCGTGCGCGCCTTGGGCGTTGATTTTCATCAATTTACCCCAAACTGGAAGGTTGTCCAAAAACTTATGCTCCAGAGTTTTCTGGAAAAAGGGGATTTCTGCTGGCATTGCCATACCGGCATCTTTGCCTATCCTATGTGGGTTGCCATGAGAAATGTCGTTCCCCTCGTCATCTGGGGAGAACCTTCGGCTGAATACACCGCGTATTACAACTATGACCAACCGGAGGAGGTCGATGAAAAGCGGTTCAACAGGTATATCAACCTTGGCATCAGTGCGGATGATATGTTCGTCCGGCTTGAGGGACAGGTCGATTCCCGTGATCTCCAAGCCTTCAGGTATCCGCCTCTCAAGGAACTGCGGAAGCTCGATTATCGATCCGTCTGCCTCGGATCCTTTATCCCCTGGGATGTCAAAAAACAGTCACAGATCATTCGGGAGGAACTGGGATGGAAGGGCGACGAGGTGGAAAATGTTCCCCCGGAATACCATTACGAAAAAATTGAATGCTACTTACAGGGCGTGCGCGACTATATCAAGTTTGTCAAACGCGGTTATACGCGCCCAGCCCACCTCGCGTCGATCGACATCCGGAACCATAGATTGACGCGCGACGAGGCTCTGACTATTGTCAAAGAATATGAGGGAAGACGCCCTCCGAGCCTTGATCTGTTCCTTGAAATTGTGGGACTTGATGAAAAGGAATTTCTCGAAATAGCCATGAGCCACGGCGTTTCACCCTACAGGCATGATTCCTGCAAAACAAGAAATGGCGCAAAGGTTCATGATTGCGATCAATGGCCCCGGTATGGGGCAATGCCCAGAGACGAGGCTCGGCGACAACTCGAGCGATGGCATCGCCGGGAGGGGCTCTGCCCTGAAAGCGGCAATGAGGTAAGGGATGGTTGGCATTATTGACTATGGCATGGGCAATCTCCTGTCCGTTCAGCACGCCCTCAATTTCCTGGGCGCGGAGGTAAAAGTTTGCGCCCATCCCCGGGAACTCAGTGATGTGAAACGAATCATTCTCCCCGGCGTAGGCGCCTTCGGAGATTGCATCAGGAATTTGAAACAAAGAGGTTTCATACAGACCTTGACCGATATGGTGATACAAGACGGCATGCCGATTTTAGGCATATGTCTCGGAATGCAAGTCATGGCGCGAAGAAGCTTTGAAGGCGGTGAGCATGAAGGACTTGGATGGATTGACGGCGACGTTATCCGTATTCGGACGGAGGGCGCCTCGCTACGAGTGCCCCACATTGGCTGGAACGAAGTCCTGTGCCGCAAAGGGAGTCCCCTGTTCGAGCGGTTGCCTGATGCCTGTGATTTCTATTTTGTCCACTCCTACTATGTTGACTGCGACAATCCGGAGGATGTGGAGGCAACCTGCGAATATGGACTTACCTTAACGGCTGCCGTCAGGAAAAAGAACATTTTTGCAACACAGTTTCACCCGGAGAAAAGCCAAGACTACGGATTGCGGATACTGAAAAACTTTATTGAATGGGAACCGTGAGGTGCGGATGCTGAAGAAACGTCTGATTCCCAAGCTGCAAATGAAAGCCAGCCGTTTTGGCTCCAAAACCCGTATGGTGCTGGTTACGACTATTCAGTTCAATGAGGTCGTTGAGATCGGCGATCCCGTCTCACAGGCCAAAATATATGAGGCGCAAGCCGCTGATGAACTGATCTTCCTTGATCTTGACGCATCTGCTGAAAATCGGGACACGACGATCGAAGTCGTTCAAAGGTCGGCTGAAGAAATATTCATGCCCTTCACGGTGGGGGGAGGGGTGCGCTCCGTCGGGGATTTCAGAAAACTGCTTTCCTGCGGCGCAGATAAGATAAGTATTAATACTGCCGCTGTTGAAATGCCGGGTTTGATCAATGAAGCTTCTGAAATATTCGGCAGCCAATGTGTGGTCGTGAGCATTGACTACCGGAAGGGCCGGGAGGGAACGTACCACGTCTATACCCGGAACGGGAAATTCGATACAGGACTTGATCCGGTTGGGTGGGCCAGGGAATGTGAAGACCGCGGCGCCGGGGAAATCCTCCTGACATCGATTGACTGCGACGGCACGCGAACAGGCCTCGATTTGCTTATGACCAAACGGGTCGCCGAGGCTATTACCATCCCGCTCATAACGTCAGGGGGATGCGGATCGGCAAACCATTTTGTGGGGGGATTTGTCGAGGGGGGCGCAGATGCTGTTTCCGCCGGGACTTATTTCTGCTTCAAGGATGAAAATCCTATGCAGACCCGCTCGCAGATCAAGAATGCGGGGGTTCCGATACGCCTGCATACATAAGGGAGAGAAGACTCATTAAACAATAAATACAGCAAAGGGGAGACAACTCTGGTGAACTTCGGACGGATCGATCACATCATACTCTTCGGCGGCGCCCCACTTTTGAGCGCTTTTGCCCGACGCCTCAAAGAGAACGGCACGGCAGTTACGGTCTTCAGCAGCAAAAGACATCTCCAGGAGGCAATCATGCCGGATGGTCGGACTTTGGAAGAAATATTGGAGAGAAACGATATTCCCTTTTATTCCTGTTCCGACATCAATCACGATCCCCATATTTCTCCTCTGATTACCGGAACGACGCTGGGCATCGGTCTCGGGGAGGTCTGGAGCTTTCAAAAAGACCTGATCGATCGGTTCGGCGGGAGGCTCCTTGATTTCATGGGAATCCGCCTCCCCCGTTATCGGGGCGGCGCCCATTACTCCTGGCAGATCCTGCGGCGAAACAGGATCGGCTGTTGCAACCTGCAAATCATCAATGAAGAGATGATTCAGGGGGTATTTGATTCCGGCGAGATCGTAAAGACGAAAGAGTATTTCTTTCCCGCTTCCGCCCGCACTCCCCGGGATTATTTTGACCATGCCGTAAAAGAGGAAGTCGCCTTTCTCGAGGAATTCATCGGGGAAGTCGGGGCGGGGAAGGATTTCTCCCTGACACGGGTGCAGGAAAATTTCAGTCTTTATTTTCCGAGACTCTACACGCTCAAGCATGGGTGGATTGACTGGACATGGAACGGAGGGGAAATCGAGTTGTTTATCTGTGCCTTTGACGACCCCTATCCCGGCGCTTCGACTTTTCTGGGCAAGAAACGCGTTTTTCTGAAGGACTGCTGTTTCGATCCCGACGATGGTCTTTTTCACCCGTTCCAGGCGGGGCTTGTGTACAGAAAAGCCAACGGCGCCCTCTTTGTTGCCGCGCGGGACGGTTCTCTCATCGTGAAGAAAGTCGTCGGCGAGGACGGAAAAAATATCTTTGCAGGCATCTCGATCGGACAACGGCTTCACACGCCGCGTCAGCGTCTCGAAGAGGCGCTGACGTACAGCGCCGACTACGATGCCGAGGGGGTTAAAGATCCGTGAATATGAACAGAACTCCACGAACGAAGAGAACAACTATGGCCGGTGGGGCGACAAATGACGCGCCTTTTCTTATGGGAGAACGCATCTATCTACGCGAGGTCCGTCTTGCCGACGTGAATGAACAGTATCACCGCTGGCTGAACGATCCCGAGGTGACCCGTTACCTGGAAATCCGTTACGTTCCCCACTCCCGGGAAAATATCGGAAAGTATGTAGAGGCGATGGACGGCAAGGACGATGAGATTTTTCTGGCGATCTGCCTTAAAAAGAACGGCAGGCACGTGGGAAACATCAAACTGGGGCCCATAAACCGGATTCACCGTTTCGCCGACGTCAGCCTGCTCATCGGCGAAAAGTCCGTCTGGGGCAGGGGAATCGGAACGGAAGCAATACGCCTGCTTGCACGGTTTGCCTTTGATGTGCTGAATCTCCATAAGCTCAGGTCCGGCTGTTATGCGGATAATAAAGGTTCCGCCCGGGCATTTCTCAAAGCGGGATTCGTAGAAGAAGGCGTCTTGAGGAAGCAGTGGCACGTGGCCGGAAGGTATCAGGACGAGATTGTTTTCGGCCTGTGTCGTGAAGACATGAATACCGAGGAGAAGGGTAAAAAATGAGCGGAAGGCCTCACGGTGACGTTCGTTCTTCCTTCGATGGCGAGAGGAATGCCATAACGGCGCTCCCTGATCCTGTCGTCCGCATCCAAAGAATGATGTCGTTGCTGGGAGAGTTGGCGCCGCTTCCAAGGATGATCTCGTCGCCGGGTTTGGATGATGCATTTGAAATTATCGAGAGAGAAATCCCCGGGGTGGTCATTCATGAATATCCGACGGGAAGTAAATGCGAGGACTGGATCGTCCCTTTATCATGGCGTGTTATGGAAGGATACCTGAAGGACGCCGCCGGCTCTCTGATTGCCTCGATTGAAGAAAGCCCCTTGTTCGTCGCACCGTACAGTGAACCCGTTGACGGGTGGTTTACCAAGGATGAAATAAGGAAGCACATGACCACCAGACCTGATAGACCGGATGCCTTTGCCCTGGAACACCGTCATGCATACAACTATCAACTCAAGGACTGGGGCGTAACTTTGCCCTTTCACAGATGGCAACGACTCCCGGAAGGCAGGTATCAGGTAAAAGTTGCGGTGGAACGGCGCCCCGGAACGATGAAGGTCGCCGAATACTTTCTTCCGGGGGAACACCCGGAAACAGTATGTATTTGCGCACACATTGATGAACTCTGTAACGATGATTTGACCGGCTGCATTACGGCAATGGAACTGATGCACACTATCGAACGTCTGGAACGGCGACGATATTCATACCAGATGCTGTTGGTGCCGGAGATGATAGGAGTTTTCTTCTTCATTCAGGGAAACACCGAGAAAATAGCCAAGACCGTCGGCATGCTGAATTTGGAGACGATTGGCGCCGGTGACGGATGGCATTTAAAAAAGGCGCTTCAGAGCAACACGGGAATCGAACGAACGCTTCGGGCGGCAATGAAGAGAACGGGCCTGCCTTTCCAGGAGATTGACTTTTTTGAAGGATATGGCAATGACGAACGGGTGTACGCATGGCCGACGATCAATATACCGGGCGTAGCCGTGCAGAGGTATCCTTTTCCACAATATCACACTAGTGAAGATATTCCTTCCCTGGTGAGCAGCGAGAATTTTATGCAGGCATTAGAAATATCGGAAAACTTTGTGAATATCCTGGAAAAGGATTACGTGCCCGCCTACACGAATAAATTCCCTCCCTGGCTTACCAAAAGGAATCTTTACTACGACAGCATACACAATCCTGATAATTTCCATAAATTCAATAACGCTGTCCTATATAACATCAATGGCAAAAACTCGATCCTGGATATAGCGGAAATAGCGCAACTCAATTTTTTTGATGTTTATGATTATCTCAATAACTTTTTAGAACAGGGTCTCCTGAAGAAAGAGGAAGGCCATTGGAAGACATGAATTTTGGCAGCGAGCGCATTCCCCGCCGCTTGCCGCGGGCAAGCGAGCGAATGACAAACAATACTGTTCCTTTTGAAGACATGAGTAAGAAATGAATATGCGACTGGCAATACCTCATCTGTGCTTCCTGACGTCATCCATACCACTTGAGTTCGACACGGATGGCACCGTTACGCGTCTTAATCCTGCCGATCGGGAACAGGCCGATCCTGACCGGATCCTCGTATTGACCTGGCTGCAGGTGGGAACCCTCAAACTTAAATCAGTCCCCACAATAGCTCTTTTTGATTCGATCAGCCTGCCGGACAAGTTCCCTATGCCCGAGACATATGACGGCACGCAGCATCTGAGCGGTAAAAATGTCCTGGTCATGATGTTAAACGGCTGGGGCGATATGATCCTTATCGAGCCGGCACTGCGCGCTCTTTACCGGAAGACCGCGACCGCGGGCATCCCCCCCCGGATCTCGATTGCCTGCAACTGGACCCGCAATTTTCCTTACCCGGGCCTTCCCTATATTCATCAGGTATGTCCCAACATCATGACCCTTAATGAATTATGCTCCTATGACATCATCGTGAATCTTATCCCCGCCAACTACCAGAGATCACCGCAGCTTTCCATGAAGGACATCCATCTTCAGATTATGAAGATTGAGGCTGAATATGGCGGACAGGATGCACCTGCGCTGCAACCCGGTCTTCAGAGAGTCGAAAAGATCAAACCCATCCTTGATGATCTGAGAAAGAAAACCGGGAAAAAGTTGCTGTGCGTTAACTGGAGATCAAGATTTCCGCACAAGAATGCTCAGGCTGCTCTTTTTTTCAAGATTGTCCATGCGTTGTCACATGATTATCAGGCGGTTCTCTTTAAGGATAAGGAAGATTCCCGAATTATGCAAAAAGAAATTGATGAATCCGGATCGCCGATTATGGATCTTTCTTCACTAATCCGGGATTACCACGACACCACGGCGGCATTATCTCTGGTTGACGCGCTTATATCGGTAGATACGGGCATAGTCCATGCCGCGGGGGCGATGGGAATCCCGACGGTTGCCCTCTTCGGGCCTTTCCCGCCGAAAACACACGTTTCTGATTATGCATCCGTTATGGCTGTTCGCGCCTCGTACCGGGGGCAAAACTGCCTTGAGCCCTGCCTGGAGACGCACCGCGGTTGCGTTGAAGTTGATTATGCTCCCGATACGGTGAGTCCCTGTTTCCAGGCCATCGAAGTTGAAGAGGTTATTCAGGCGCTGGAGGAGATCGTGGGTCGTTGCCACGGCGTTGAAAGATATTTATCAGGAAGGAACAGGGCATGCGGATTTTAGTCGTAGGGGCGATTCAGGGAGGCACAATACCGATGTGCCGGGCCATTCATCGAGCCTTCATCGATATCGGCCAGCAGGCGGACATCCTGGATTTTTCCGGGTTTCAGAAGGAATTTTTTGAAACGAGAGGAGATAATGAACGGTCTTATCAATTTTATTTAAACATAAAGATTGCTCTCCTGGAAAAGGTTGCCGGCTTCAAGCCGGATGTCATATTCGGGATTGCCCAGTCCCCCCTTCACGACGCCCATATGCTGGGAGAATTCAAAAAAGCAGGGATTGCTCTGTGCTTCTGGTTTACGGAGGATTACCGGATATTCGGGTACTGGAAAAACATAGCGTCCTACTTTGATCATTTCTTTACCATACAGAAAGATCCCTTCTGGAAAGAGCTCAAAGACATCGGTTGCATGAATTATCACTATTTGCCGATGGCCTTCAACACGCACGCCGACGTTCCGGAGCAAACAGCGGCGGAAGCGATTCCTGTTTCCTTCGTCGGCGCCCCCTATCCGAACCGCGTGCATTTTTTTCGTGAGCATCTCGATGACGGCTTCCAAATATACGGCGAAGAATGGAACAGGCACCAAAATCCCCGGGTCGTCGCCGGCGATCGCCGGATTCCGGAATGTGAAGCGTACGGCATTTACCGGCGGTCTCTCGTTAACATCAATCTTCATTCCTCTCCATTTCCCGGTGAATTCGGAGGCGGGGATTTTGTCAATCCGAGGACTTTTGAGCTGGCCGGACTGGGCGCTTTTCAGTTGACCGACATGAGGAAGCTCCTGACGCTCCATTTCGATCCCGCCGAGGAGGTCATAGCGCTGACCGGCTGGGAAGACATGAAACGGGCTGCGAGGTATTTTCTCCGCCACGAAGACGAACGAAAGGCCTTTGCGGAGAGAGCCAGGGTCCGCGTATTGAAGGACCATACGTACAGACGACGGGCGGAAGAGATTGTGGAAATACTGGGTACATGAAGGGACCCCTGACATGTCGCAAACCAAGACACTGATCATCCATTTAAGCCGGCTCGGTGACATGATTCAAAGTCTCCCTGCCGTAAAATTGCTCAAAGAGGAGCATCCGGAATCGGAAATAACCTACTTTGCCCTTGAGGATTTCTGTATTCCCCTGCGGGGCATTCCCTGGATCGATACACTGGTCGCGATCCCCTCATCTGATAGCAGGGGGATTTTGACGGAAGACGGGGATATCGATACTGAGGCATTCGACAGGTTATTTCAGAATAATCCTGAGCTCGGCATACAGTACGATGTGCTTATCAATATGGCCCACAACCGCGGGAGCAGCTATTTATCCCAGAGGATAAGGGCCAAAGAAAAGAGAGGGAGGATCTTCTCAAAGGAAAACGAGATCGTGATGGAGGGAAACTGGGCAAAATACCTCTTTGCCGTTGCACGGAACCGAAACGATAACCTGCTGAACCTGGTTGACCTGTACACCGGCATGGCGGGGGTGCGAAACAGGCCCGTCCGTCATTATCTGCCCACGAATCCCGCTGTTGACCGTGAGTGCCTGGGGCGATTGAAGGGGCACGGCTTTGATCCCGGACGGCTTGCCGTGGGGTTCCAATTAGGGGCAAGCAAGTCGCTGAGAACCTGGCCCCCGGAGCGCTTCTTCCGACTCGGCGAGCTCCTGACAGAACAGTTGGACGCCCAGATCGTACTTTTTGGATCAGCGCATGAAAGGGAACTTGCGGATCAATTCCATACGTCGGCGCCTTTTGCCCTCATAGACTTGATCGGCGAAACAACGCTGACGGATCTTCCCTCATTTCTGAAATGCATCAATGTGTTCGTCAGCAATGACACCGGGCCGATGCATATTGCCGCCGCCGTGGGAACAAAAGTGGTCGGGATTTTTATGAGCACGGCGCACTTCAGGATAACCGGGCCTTATGGGCCCGGCCATATTGCGATCCAGTCGAACTATCCTTGTTCCCCTTGTTTGGATTCCACCGCATGCTCGCTGCCTCTGTGCGGCAGGAGGATTTTACCGGAAGTTGTGCTGGAAGGGGTGAAATCTGCGCTCGGTCTGGAAGTTGGACCTACGGATGGCGGCGACGGCGCCGATCTCTATAAGTCGGATTTCGGCAAGAACGGGACACTGCTCTACAGAAAGCTGGCGGGCAGGAGTGACCATTTTCTGTCCTGGCTCCGATCTTTTCACGACAACAAGGCATGGGTTAGCCAGGCCTTATGGAATGAATGGCTCGGTTTGCCGGCGGTTATAGAGCAGACGCCGGTTGGTGGTGAGGACAGCGAGAGGGCAATAATTGTGCAGGACTATCGATATGCCTGTGCAACCTATAGAAATCTCTACAAACAAGGCGAAGAGGCATGTCAAAAAATCGTTGCTGAATTTTGCAGCGCGAAGCCGCGCCTGGACTTCCTGCAAGACAGGATCGCCCAGGTGGAGCAGCTTGAGCAAGAATTTAAATATCGGGAAGGTCCGCTTGCCGTCATGAGAGATATCCATGAACTTTACAGTGCCGAGGTCGAATACTGCAATTTCCCGATGCTGGCCCAGGAATTCATTCATAAGTACCGGAAATTGGAGGAAGTCATTCATTGTTTCGAAATCAGGTTAGAGGGAATCAATCGTGATGCGAACCGGGATGAAGCTGCGCGGTGATACCGGTTTGCGAGGAATTAAGGCAAGTATATTTTTTGCGGCTCAGTGTGTGAGGAAGGATTAAGATGAAAGATTACTGCATTTGGGTGGTAAGCCCCCCCGGCTATGTGCACAGCCGGGCATTTAATGAATTGGCGCTCGGCCTGAACAGCGCTTTTCATGCCCTGGGTTATGAGGCGCCCATTGTCCGCAATTTCGAACAAATAACAAGTTATCCGATCATTTTGGGCTGCAATCTCATACCTTCTATGGATTTGGAGCGGCTTCCGAAGACCTCGATTATTTACAATCTTGAGCAAATAGAAATAGGCTCTGCCTGGATAACTGAAAAATATCTGAATTTGCTCCGTGCCTACGAAGTATGGGACTATAGCGCGCGGAACATCAATGAATTGATGAAATTGGGCATTTCTCCCGTCAAATGCTGCAAAATCGGCTATGTTCCCGCCTTAAGCAGAATTAAACCGGCGCCTTTGGATATTGATGTATTATGGTATGGTTCCCTAAATGAGCGGCGCTCTCATATTTTGCAGCAACTGCATAATAACGGGTTGAAGGTCAAAGCCCTCTTCGGGGTCTATGGAGATGAGCGCGATGCCTATATCGCCAGATCCAAGATAGTTCTCAACATTCATTTTTTTAAATCAAAGATCATTGAGATAGGGCGCATTTATTATCTTTTGGCCAATAAGCGATTTGTCATTTCGGAAAAAGGAAACGATCAGGAACTCGAGGAACCGATACGCGAAGGTCTCGTTTTCGCGGATTACGATAACTTGGTGGCCCAATGCGTTCACTATCTGAAAGAAGATGCCTTAAGAAACGAAATAGCAGAAAGAGGCTTTGCCACGATGACCTCTTTCAGTCAGGTTGATTTTTTGAGAGATGTTCTGAACAATCAGCAAATACACAAGAGGCAGACAAATGATTCAAGTATTCAAGCCGAATTATGATGAGCAGGAAATAGATGCGGTGGCTGATGTGCTCCGCTCAGGCTGGGTGGGTTTGGGTCCCAAAACGGCTCAATTCGAAAAGGAGTTTGCCGATTTCATCGGTGTCGATTACTGCATAGGCCTGAATTCGTGTACGGCCGCCCTTGACATGGCCTTGAAACTTCTTGGCATAAACCACGGAGATGAGGTCATTGTGCCGACCATGACGTTTGTTTCCACAGCCCACTGCGTCTCTTACAATCTGGCCACTCCCATTTTTGCCGATATTGATGAAGATACGCTGAATATCGATATCGCAGACGTTGCCGACAAGATATCCCAACGGACAAAGGCGATCATCCCGGTACATTATGGCGGGAGGCCGGTTGATATGGATACCTTGCGGGATGCAGCGGGAGATATCCCCATCATTGAGGATTGCGCTCATGCCAGTGGAGCAAAATACAAAGGCAGGCCTGCAGGAGGACTCGGCACGATAGGTTGTTTCAGTTTCCATGCCGTGAAGAATCTGGCCATGGGCGAGGGTGGCGCGATAACGCTTAATAAAGGCGAATTGGCGCAGAGGGCCAAAAGACTCCGCTGGCTCGGCATCGATAAAGGAACATGGGAGAGGACGGAATTGGACAAAAGTTATTGGTGGGAATACAACGTGGATGAAATAGGTCTGAAGTCGCATTTGAATGATATTTCAGCCGCCATAGGTCTCGTGCAGTTGAGAAAACTCGAAGAAGCAAATGTGAGACGAAGGCAAATCGTGCATATGTATCGGGAAGGACTGCAAGACGTGCATCAAATTCAAATGCCGCCTGAGGATAACGTTGATTTTCTTTCATCATGGCATTTGTGCGAAATCAAGGCAGAGAACCGGGATGAATTAAGTGTTTTTCTTATGGAAAAAGAAATCGGCACGGGAGTCCATTATAAACCGATTCACCTTTACCGGTGCTATGGAAATCGCCCTACGCTTCACCGGGCGGAGCGGGTTTTTTCTCAAATTCTTACGTTACCTTTATATCCGGGACTTACGGATGATGAAGTTTCTTACATTATTGACTCCATAATTAAATTTTACCGGAAAAAGTAAGGCAACCAATGCCGTCTGAAATAATTAAGGAGATAAAAGAACAACCCGGCTTCAAACTGAACGTAGCCTTGCCTGACGGAAACAACGGTTATCTCAGATTGGTCCGTGCCGATGGGCAAGATGCCGCCCTGCTTGCCAGATGGCGCACCGATCATTACGACAAATTCTTTACGAGGATAAAACCGAATGAAGAGGAAGTCCTGGATTGGTTGAAACGGTATCAATCCGATTACACCGACTTGATGTTCCTGGTTGAGTATCCCCATGACGGACCTATCGGACAAATGGCATTAAGCAAAATAGATCTGCATAAAAAATCGGCGGAGCTCGGGAGAATTATTCATGGCAGAAAAGGGACGCCCAAAGGCATCATGCAAGCTGCATCTAAAACCTTGATCGAATGGGCCTTGAGTTTTTTAAACCTGGAACAGATTTATCTTGACGTATTTGCAGATAATCAAAAGGCGCGGAATTTTTATATCAAGCTTGGATTTTGCCTATCTGCAATCCAACAGTATCATAGGACGATAACTTCGGAGGGAATAGAACGATACGGAACAGTCGCGCCGGAAAAAACCGTTGGTCGTGAGGTTCCAACCTGCTCCGTTCATAGAATGATCCTTGAAAAAGGGCGATGGGAACATTGAGTAAAAAAAGCAATTATTTTTTTGTGCAGCGTTTTACGAGTTTAGTGTCATATCGCCCCCTTCGCTTGCGGTCACTCCGAATCAACGGCATATAACTTGCAGCTATATACTTTTTTTAGCGCGTGTTTGATTGGAGATAATGCCAATGAATGGTAATGACGATCTCATACAAAAACTGATCGACGGGTATTCCTTATATACTTACATGGTGCCCGACGATTCCATGCCTACCAACAGGCCGTTGCACTGTGAAGGATTTTATCTGCCCCATATAATAGTTACGGACAAGATATTTTGGGCGATGGGCCGAACCGTTCATATGTTCCACACTGACGAAATTTATGGGGCCGTACACTTTTGTTATACAAATCATTCTGACGGGATATTTTTCTCTTATAATCCATTAACATCAATTATTGTATTCATGTCAACCCAACGTTACAAAAGACACGAATTCATTGTGAGGGATCAGTGGAACTTGATCTGGGATTCCTCATGGGATGAGAAGCCGCAGGACCAGAGGATTGATCGCCTGATAGAACGGGGGGGGCGTTTCAAGGTTGCCATGTTAGATAGCGAAAATATTTGGAATATCCATCCCGTTGATTTGCCCATGTACCATATCAATGAAGGGAGTTTCAATATAAAGACCGAATATTTTGAATATGCTCTCGCGATAAGGAACGCCCAGGAAATCACCAAACTGGATGAGGCCAGTAAAGCGTTTTTCCATAATAAACCAGAATCAAACCAGAATGGCACACTGAGAGCCAAGTGCCGATCATTCCATGCGTTTTACAATGTATTCGATAGCGGCGAGTATTACAACTTATATGATATCTCCCGGGGGTCGAAACAAAGGTATAAAAGACTAAAAATATTCTGTGAAAAGGAATAGGGGAGCCGTGGGATGAAGAAGAGTAAAGCAATAAATGCGGGGAAGACAAACGAGAAGAGCAAGACGGCAAATAGCTTATCGATATTTATCATTGGCAAAAACCAGGAGGAATTTCTGGAAGAGTGCATTAATGCATGTCTGAAATTAAGCGGCACGATCGTTTATCTCGATCTCAAGTCAACGGACGAGAGCGTTACCACCGCCGAAAAAAAAGGCGTCAAGACGGTAATGCTGGGGCATCCCTTGGACAATCTCTGTATCACCCGCTGGAACCTTTTTTTGAGGCCCGATGAAAAACCTGTTCCCCGCCCGGACCTGCGGCTCGAAGATATCGGAGGACAAAACGCCATTCAGGGATACAGTCTGCTGATTAAGAGGAATATTGATCCCGATGTGCTGGACTCATTCCAGTGGTTAAAAATGAACGAACAATACCGAGATATGGCGGGGGAGGCTGCGGACATCTCGACCATTGAAGCCAGGCTTGTACATCGGGACTACTTCATCCAATTTGCCAAGTTCATGATAAGCCGCTCCAAAGAGGATCTGCCTTCATTCAGCACGAGCATGCTGCCCGGCCTCCAGATTCACCCCTGTCGGCGGAAGGCGGGGGAAAAAGAGAAAGACAAACACCTTGAGGACAGAGATGTGGAGATAAAATACCTCAAAGGAGAAATATCCTGCAGCCCCAAGAAAGAAGAGGGTTTGCCCGAGCTGGGAGATGAGTACATCACCTTCAGCGTCCTGACAAAAAAGGATGTAGCCCGATATTACCAGGGATTGGCCATGGGATTCGGCAGTGAAAGGATGTACATGACCCTGCTCCACTATCTCGGCCAATTCGGCAGATTTGAGGAGGCACGGGATTTCTTTGAGGCGTGGCACGAAAAATGGGGTTTCTTTGATACATCGAACCCTTTCAAAATCGCGGGCATAATCTATGCCAATCTGTTCAATCTTGACAGGGCAGTTTCCTGCTTTGAAAAGTACCGTACATCCTGTCCCGAGGAAAACCTGCAAGAGGTCCGGTCGCTCTTAGGCAAGACTCTCCTGCTGCAGGGCAAGAAGGAAGCTGCTCTCACCTGCCTGAAAGGAGCGCTGGAGACGGGATATGACAAATTCAACGATATAATCGTTCAGGCTCTTGACTGTGATGAATGGAAGCCGGCGACATTGACCGTCTGCATGATTGCGAGGGATGAAGGGGCAACCATCGGCAGGGCGCTGGAATCCGTTTCCGGCATTGCCGACGAGATAATCGTGGTTGATACGGGCTCAAGGGATGAGACAAAAGAGATCGCAAGAAGATTCGGCGCACGGGTGATAGACGTGCCATGGGAGGACGATTTTTCCAAGGCAAGAAACATCGGTCTCCGGGAAGCAACGGGTGAGTATATCCTCTGTCTGGACGCAGACGAGTTCATCGACCCGCGAGACAGGATTAAGCTGGCCCTTGCCAAGCAGATTCTCCCAGTGAAGCGGAACTTTGCTTTTCGCGTACCCGTTGAAGAGGAGAACGAAGACGAGGAAACGGCGGTAATGCTGCGCCTTCCCAAAACAACCAAACCGGAGTATCCCGTCCGACTTTTTCCCGCCGGTGAAGCCGTTTGTTTCGAAGGCCGGGCCTTTGAAAGTGTGGAACCATCGCTTGCCAAAGAAGGAATTGCGATAAAACCGAATGAGATATTCAAGATCGCCCATGGAAAGTCTGACCGACGAAACAGGAATCTGCGGAAAGAAATGGCCGTCCGCAGCACCTACGATTCACTCGGCGATCCCGGAACTGCCCTCAAGGGAGCGCTGTATTTTCTGAAGATCGATCAGCCACGGGAGGCGCTCCTCTGGCTGCAAAAGTTCGATTTAGACAACCCCCTGATCGTGGCCAAGGTCATTTCTCTCTATGCGCTGATCGGCAAGACTGAAAATCTTGAA
Source organism: uncultured Syntrophales bacterium (assembly GCA_964614365.1). Lineage (GTDB taxonomy): Bacteria > Desulfobacterota > Syntrophia > Syntrophales > JACQWR01 > JACQWR01. The sequence goes on from CAZTLA010000005.1 coordinate 23,057, forward strand.
ACAATCGTTGACAAAACCCTGGCGCAATTTCCCGATTCCCTGGAGATGATCCTCGCCAAGGCGGAACTCTGCTTTGCGGAACTTAAATTCGAGGATGTATCGAATATCCTCGGAAACCGTATGGAAGCCATAAAATCAACAATGGAAAGCGAGGAGATCGCCAGGGCTTGCTACCTCCTGGGCATATCCCTGATAGAAACGGAAACGCAGGACGAAGGCGTTTCCTATCTTGTGGAGGCCCGTGAGAGAGATATGTGGAACAGCAGGTATAAGATGGGCGGCCTTTATGCCCTTGTCAAAAGTGAGGAATTCGAGGTCGCCATCGGTGCGGCAGCCGATATCATGCGGGATGAAAAGATCGATCTGTCCATGACAATCAATGATTTTGCCGATATGGGGATACTTTTTTCAAAATTAAACCGCTATTTTGTGAGCGAACATCGGGTCGAGGCGGCATCGCTCTGCGGCCGGATCGTGGACTACCTGATAAAGAATAAAATGATCAGAAAACCGGAAATTGAAAAAATGACACATTTCTTAAATACATCAAATGAATCCGTGAAGGTGCCTGCCAATGCATAATACATCCCCCTATGAAAAGAACATGGCCGAACTGGCAATACGATACCCCGTTCTTGCGAAAAAAGTACTGGAGACCAGCGGCGACGAAACACGGTATAAGGTTATCGGTTCGAAAGCGGGAGAACCGAACGTGGTCGTTGCACGGGAGACGGATTTTTTGCTGCTGTATGACAGAGACAATCCCTCTCAGTCGTGCAGGGACTATCTGGACGGGTTGAATATCCGGTATGCCCCCATTGTGATTTTTTTGGGACTGGGACTCGGCTATCACGCCCGCCTGTTTATGAATCATTATGGTAAGTCCTGCGATACCAAGAAGATTATCATCTTTGAAGAGGATGTGGCGCTGTTTCGCAAGGCCCTCGAAATCATCGATCTCACCTACATTATTTCTCATCCGGATATCCATCTTTTTGTAGCGGAAGAACCGTCGGCAGCCGCGATGGAGATCCGGACAAAAAGTCTCATCAGACATGACTTTAACAGTTACATGAGGTCAATCAAGATCATCCCCATTCCCTCGATCATCATGTTAAATCGGGATTACTATTCTACGGTGCTGGAGCGGGTCAAACACGCCACCCGCCAGCAGATGGTGCTTGCGGGAAACGATCCGATCGATTCCTTTGTGGGTCTTGAGAATATGCTCTTCAATCTCAAGAATATTATCACCACCCCCGGTATCAACCTCCTGTACGATACATTCAAGGGGCGTCCGGCCGTATCGGTTGCCTCCGGCCCGTCGCTGAACAAAAATATACACCTGTTAAAAGAACTCGGCGACCGCGCCCTCATCGTATGCTGCGATGCCAGCTTTTTGCCGTTGATGAAACGCGGCATACGGCCCCACATCGTCGTGAGCATGGAAAGGACCGACGGAACAGAAATTTTCTACGATAATGTGCCCGATTGCGAAGGGATACATCTGGCTTTCTGCCCCATCGTCAAGCCCCGGACATTCGACAGCTTTAAGGGGACGAAATTTATAGTGAACCGACCATTTTCTCATTTCGAGTGGCTCCATCTGGACAGGGGTATGTTATCCTTCGGCCCCTCCGTGGGAAATATGGCTTACAAGATAGCCGAGGTGCTTGGCGGTGATCCCATTATCCTCATCGGACAGGACCTGGCCTTTGCCGAAGACGGCGACACGCACGTAAAGGGGATGCCCTTTGGGGAACGCGATGACTATTACCACGGAAACGTCATGGAAGTGGAGGGGAACAACGGGCGCCCCATCAAGACCTGCCGGGCATGGGATGTTTTCAGAAAACATTTTGAAGAAGACCTGCAAAAATATCCCGGGGTGTGTATTAACGCGACGGAAGGGGGAGCCCGCATACGGGGAACAACGGTCATGACCTTCCGCGAAGCCATTGCGAAGCACTGCACGGACAGGTTCCAGCCGGGGACGCTCATTGCCGAGGCCCTGGCAAATTTTGATCAGGAGCTCGACCCGTCAAAAGAGCATGCGGCAATCCTGTCCCGCATCGATGCGACACGGCAATCCCTGCAACATCTCATCTGCCGGTTTAAAGACTTGCACGATGAAACCCGTTCCGTTCAGAGAGACATCGTGCACCCATTTATGGATAGCGGGGCAAAACCGGACCGGGGAATCATGCGTGGCATCGCCATAAAATTTCTGGAAATCCTGGACATCTACTTGAAAGATGACAACACCCGGGACATCATGCTGCACACCCTGCAGCCCCAGCTTATGTGGTTTGCCAACAAGTTCAATTTTCTCTCCGAGATATACGCTGATGACGACTGCCTCTTGTCGGCCCAGATCTTGATGATCAAAGAATGGCTTGGCGTTATCGGCCAGTTATTTGTCTCCACGGAGGACGTCATGGGAGAAGCGGAAGAAAAATTCATTGCAGACATGCAGGGGCGGTGCGCCGTTGGCTGATTACTTTTCATCGAACATGGAAATGCTTTCCGAAAAAAACCGGTCCCTGGCAACAGCCGTTCATGACACAGGCACGGACGGCTCCTTCGAAGTTTTGCGGACAGAATCCGGCAATGTTACCGTCAGGCGGCATGCGCAGGATGGCACGTGCCGTTTTATCCACAGCACCGTGGACCCGGTGCGAGAAGCGCGGACCTGGTTGGATTGCCAAAGCGTCGATACTAATTACGCCGTCATTCTCGGCATCGGCCTGGCCTATCATGTCGCTGAATTGCGGCGCGCCTTTCCCGGCTGCAAACGGTTATTGCTCATGGAAGCAGACCCGGCGCTGTTTCGGCTGACACTGGAGTTTGCCGATCTATCGGACATTTTTTCCGATCCAAAGGTTCATTTAGCCATTGGTCAGGATTTGCATCCTTGCGAACAAATACTATCGGAATATCCGTTCGAGTCGTTTTCGTATCATCCCTTTCTGCCTGTCATGTCTCTTCATCCCGAGCCGTATCATTCTCTTATCAGCTTGCATGAACAACATCTTTACAAGATGAGGTTCCATGGCAGAGGCGGCCTGTGCGGTAAAGAATCCCTTGCCGGGGGCGTCAAGACGCTCCTTGACGAGATGAGGGCATCATGAACATCCTCGTCATCAGAACCCACCGACTGGGTGATGTGCTGCAGTTAACGCCGATGCTTGAAGGTATGAAGAAAAAATATCCCGGAAGCAACCTTACCCTCCTAACCGGGGCCGATATGGAGGACATCCTCTCGCAAAACCCGTATGTGGATGAAATCATCACCATACCCGAAAAGGAATACCGGTATGAATTGAGAGAAAAACCTGAACGGTACGCGCAGGTCTATAATAAGATGTATGATCTTGTCTGTGATTTAAAAAAGAAACACTTTCATCTCATCATTAACCGCCAGTATGAAGTCGGCGGTGTGCTGGCGTATTTAACGGGAAGTCCGGACGTACGGGGAGGGACCTTTTCCCCGGACCGGGGATTCTTCTTTGATGATGTCCCCTCACAGAGGCTTTTCAATAGTATCAAGAAAGACAGAACGGCAAACAGATGCAACCTGGTCGACTGGGCATGTCATATTGCCGGGGTGGAACCCGGCCGCGGAAGGATGACGTTCTGCCTTTCCGAACCGGACCGCAGGGAAGCGGAAGATCTCTTGAGGGAAAACGGTGCGTTCGATGATCCGCCCGTTGCCATACAAATGGGAGCGGCACGGTCTTTCCGGCAATGGGGTGCGGATAACTTTGTCGTCCTGATCAGGTGGCTCACGAGCGCAATGAATAAAACGATAGTTCTTCTCGGAACCGATTCAGAGCAAGATCAGGCCGGAATGGTGTGCCGTAGTCCCGGTATGTCGGTCAATCGCATCATCAATTTGACCGGGAAAACAACCCTGAAAACTCTCGGAGGCGTCCTGGAAAGATGTCAATGCCTGATAACGGGCGATACAGGAACCATGCACATGGCTGCGGCGGTGGGAACGCCGGTGATATCACTCTTTTATGGCACGGCTTACCCGTGGGAAACCGGACCATATGGAGCGGGGCATCTTATCCTGTACGCAGATGAACCATGCGCCCCCTGTTTGGAGCCGCGCGACTGTGCATTTGGACAAAAATGCCGAAATGCGATCACGCCTGAACACGTCTGCCGCGCATTCAAAATTGCTGAAGGATTGAGCGATGATGAATGCAGTGCCTATGCGTGGGGGAAGGATAACGTACATTTGTTCACAACACGTGTGCGTCCGGGCTGCGAACAGGTTCTTATCCCCATAGAAGAGATGAATGGGGGCAAAGAAGTTTGCCTGTTCCCCCGGAAACCGCAAAGACAGGAGCTGAGCAAGGTCAAGACACTGCACACCAGTGTTGGCCGCCTTCTGGACAAGGGTGAGCAAATCGTGCAACTGTTCTATAGCGGGGAGATGTATGACTTTCTCGAAGCGGTTCCGGAGTACGTGGACCGATGGAGCAAAATCGTAGCCATCTTGAATAAGGGCGAGTTCAGTCATATGAATCCGAACGTACTGAAACATCATTTGTCGCCGGCCTTACACCAAGCCTGCCGGGCCATGGAGGCGGGGGATTACGTGACGGTTGTTGATTTGATTCGGTATACGTTTGCCCCGATACTTGAATCCGGCAGCGAACGCACTCCCCGCGACTTGCCGCAGGGTGAGCGGGCAACTGTTTAATCGTACGATTCCTTTGGAGATAGCATGAATACCATTTCATTGTGCATGATCACAAAGGACGAGGAAGATTTTCTTGCTCAGTGTCTGGACAGCGTCAAGTCATTTGTGGACGAGATCGTCATTGTTGATACCGGCTCAACCGATCGAACAGTTGATATTGCAAAGGGCTATGGGGCAAGAGTTTATCACCATCCCTGGGAAGATGACTACAGCAAACACCGGAACCAGTCCATATCCTATGCGACGGGCGATTGGATATTGGTTATGGATGCCGACGAGGTCATAGCAAAAAGAGACATAGACAGGATGAGAATAGTGCTGGACACGGTTCATGCCGATGGTTTTTTCTTCACCTTGAGAAATTATGAAGGCACGTCCAACCTGGCCAATCTGACGTTGAATCCGGGAGATTACGAGGAGGGCGAAGGCTTTCCTGGCTTTATCAGCAGTGATTTGATTCGACTCTTCAGGAATGACCCCCTCATATGCTTTACGGGGCACGTGCATGAAACCGTCACCCCGACAATCCTGCAATCAAAAAAAACAACCTTCAATACCGGCATTCCGATCCATCATTACGGCAAAGTCAGAGGGGATCGTGTAAAGCGCAAACAGAATTCATATCTGGCGCTCGGCATGAAACGATTAGAGGATAATCCCCTGGATCCCGCAGCCTATAAAGGTTTATGCGATCAATTGCTGGAATTAGGAATGCCCCGTGATGCCCTGGCTATTGCAGACCGCAGTCTTGCTGTTTTTCCCGATATGATTGAGTTCCACTTTAACAGGGGATTGGCACTGGATAGGCTGGGCATGCAACATGAGGCAGAAGAAGAGTACCTGTGGGTTCTTGCAAGACATCCGGACCATCTGGGGGCATGTCATAATATGGGTCAAATTCTTTTCGGTAAGAATCAATTTGACAATACAATTCGATTACTGAATCGGGGAATTGAGAAGGGGCTCAGGCATCCGGCCGTTTTCTTTCTCTTCGGCAGGGCTTTAGCCGCTTCCGGGGACGGCAGGAGAGCCCTCGATAATTTCGAACGGGTTCTCGAACTCCAGCCAAGCTACCCCGAGGTGAATTGTCACCGAGCAGTTATATTTTTGAATAAGAACCAATATAATGAAGCGCTCACGGCTCTGGAGAGGGAGATCGAAATTGGAGGGAATCTCGTCGCCGCTTACAATCTCCTCGGCGAAATGAGTCTACACTGGCAGGATAGAGAAAGCGCCGAAAATTTTTTTCTGAAAGTGTTAACGATCGAGCCCGATAACCCCACAGCAAAGGCAAATCTTGAACGTATCGGACGCAATACTCACCGACAATTTCACTAATCAACAAGAAACATCTAAAGTTTATTCCTTCGCTCGCCGATAATACCACCAGAGTCGAACTGCTTCTATAAATAAAGAAAGGAGGGATATCGTAGTGTGTAGGATGTAATACAGCGGTCAAGACTTTCACGAGGGACAACAACATTGTCCGAAACAAAAACAATGCCGGCAAGGATGCCGGAATGACTCTTGCCAAAGCCAGGGCAGGGTTAAAAAACATCAAGGAGGATAAGTTACTATGGCACTGAGAATTCAAACCAATATTGCAGCCATGACTTCACACAGAAGTTTGGCAGGTACTGACGCGAGCGTTACAAAATCACTGGAGAGACTGTCATCCGGTTTTCGTATCAACAGAGCGGCGGATGATGCCGCGGGTCTTTCCATTTCGGAAGGTTTCAGGGCGAATGTCGCCAGCTTCAAAGTAGCATCGAGAAATACCACGGAAGCCAATGCGCTCCTGCAGGTTGCTGAAGGTGGTATGGAACAGATCGCGAACATGCTGACCCGGTTGAAGGAACTTTCCACCCAGGCGGCGTCCGCAAACGTGGGTTCGGCTGAAAGAACAAAAATCAACGCCGAAGGAAACGCCCTCATTTCGGAAATCGACCGACTTGCTGCTTCAACGAAATACGGCAGCATCAACCTGCTCGATGGGACGTTCGGTGCTTCAAAAACGGCCGGGACATACACAGGAGGCGCCGATGACATAAGGGTGTACGGCAGTTTGACTCACATATATAGCGTTGTGGAAGGTGGCGGAACGGCCGGTGCGCTGAATGCCGACCTTACGATTAGCTCCATGGCGGCGGCGGCCACGGCTGCTACCTGGACATTCTCGGCAAGTGGAGCTAACAGTCTTAAGTTGGGTAACGGGACCACGACTGAGGTAATCTCAATTGACTACACACTGACAGCCGCACAGACACTGGCGTTTGCCAACCTGGGCATCACTCTTTCCGCTGACTGTGGCCTTACCTCCGCGCAATGGAGCGGCACACAGGTTGTTGTCAGAGACACAGGCCTGTCGGCCTTGAGCGTGACCGGGGCAAACACGGGAACGTATGTCTTCACTTCAACCGCCACCACCCTTACCCTCGGTAACGGAACGGTGACCCAGCAGATTACCGGTTTCACCCCCGGCACGGCGATGGACTTCAATTTCAGCGCCTTGGGCATTACCTTAACCGTTGGTTCGACATATACGGATAACGATCTTGACAATGGCACCTTTACCGTAACCTCATCGGGTACCGGAAACGTCTTCCAGATCGGCGCACAGAATGACAGCAATAACCGGATATCTCTCAACATCAGTGGCGTCGCCACATCAACCTTGAACTCCAACCTGGTCGTCGATTCGCTCGATACCCAAACTGAAGCGCAGAGCATGCTCACCTACATTGACAGCGCCATCAGTTCGCTGAACTCGGCGAGAGGCACGATCGGCGCTTCCATGAACCGTCTGTCTTATGCGGCTGCGAACCTGGCAACAACGATCGAGAACACCCAGGCGGCGGACTCGGTCATCCGCGACGTGGATATGGCGGCTGAGATGACAACCTTTACCAAGAACCAGATCCTGATGCAGGCCGGCACTGCCATGCTTGCCCAGGCCAACCAGGGACCACAGCTCATTCTGTCACTCCTCAAGTAAGGGTAATTCAGCCCTGCAACGACTTGACAAAGACCCCGCGTCGAAAGACGCGGGGTCTTTTATTATGCGTTATTTTCACCGTGGCAGGCATTTTGCTTCATCATAAAAGGATGGCGCTGAAAATCCTGATACTAAGGGCAGCATCCGAAACGAATGAGCGTGATAATGTAGTGCTTTATCAATCACGTGCATGTTTTAGCCGGTGTTGAAATGACTATAGAAAAACTTTCAAAACCATCAAATAGCGCTTAAGAAACGGGAAGAATTTTCCGATAAGTATCTTAAGAGGTATCTATAATTTGTTTACGATCTTTTGAATTATAAAAAGGGAGAACAAATGGCAGGCAGCACCAATCTCATCAGCGGGCTATCGAGCGGTTTCGACTGGCGGAGCATGATCGATCAGTTAATCGCGGTGGATTCCAAGCGTGTTAACGCTCTTACCAGGAAGCAGGACGAATATAAATCCAAGCTGACGGAATGGCAGGGCATGAATACGAAGCTCCTCGCCCTCAAAACGGCTGCGGGCGCTCTCGGCGCCGATGATGCCTTCAAAGCGTTTTCCGCCTCGACAACGTCAAATACCACAACCGCCGCCTCCAGTCTGTTCACGGCGGCGACCAGCACCACGGCATCGCCCGGAATGTACAACATCCAGGTAGAAAATCTGGCCCAGTCGGAAAAAATTTCTTCCACGAATTTTACCACTTCCGATACGGCGCTGTCGCTGGCCGGGGATATCCTGATATCCGACAAGGTGGTGCACATCGTTGCCACGGACACGCTGGCGAATATCAGGGACAAAATCAATGCCGTGAACACGGGTGCAAGTCCCTCGCGGGTCACGGCAAGCATTGTCCAGCATTCCTCAACCAATTACCACCTGGCTCTGTCGAGTGACGATACGGGCGCGACGGGAATAAACCTCCTGGAAGGATCTTCTGCGAATGTCCTGCAGACAATGGGATTTATTTCCTCCGGCACTTCCCTGAAGACCCCGACCAGCGATGGTATGAAAAGCGACCTTTTCAGTGATTCTTCGGGGATCGTGGGTACGTTATTAGGCCTCTCCAGCCCTCCCGGGAGTACGAGCGTTACGATCGGCGGAACTGCCGTGGCGATCGATCTCTCCACCCAGAGCATTACCACTATTGCCTCGAATATTAATGCCATCGGCGGCGGGATATCGGCCACTGTCGTCACCGAAACGGTGGACGGCGAAAGCAAATACCGGATCGATATCAGCGGTACTACCTCTTTCGCGGATAGCGGCAACGTCCTCCAGATACTGGGGATTGTAAAGGGCAATTACGGCACGGAGACTCAGGTGGTGAAGGGGAGTGTCGCCAATACCGCGGGTGGATCTCCCATTACCTCTGCGACCGTCTGGAATACGATTACCGGGGCCAGTGTTCAGAATAATACTTCGTTCACCATCACGGGGAAAAAACACGACGGCACGGCCGTATCGGGCTCCTACACCATAGCCGATGCAACAACAGGCACCGTGAATGATCTTCTTACCCAGATTCAAACGACCTTCGGCGCCACGGTGACCGCAACCATCGACGCAAATGGGAAAATCACAGTCACGGATACCACGGCAGGGGACAGCCAACTGGAAATGACCCTGGTCACCAACAATCAGACGGGGGGCTCCCTTAACTTTGGAACAGTTTCCCTGTCAACCGAAGGTAGGAGTATGCAGCTCGCTGCCGGCGAAGACGCGCAGTTGAACGTTGACAATGTGACGGTCACAAAATCCTCAAACACCATTTCCGATCTTATTCCCGGCGTGACGCTGAATCTGGTGGGAGAAAGCGCTTCCACAACAGTGACCCTCAAGGTTGACCGCGATCTGACGGCTATCAAATCGAAAATCAAGAGCATGGCTGATTCCTTTAACAGCATCATGAGCTATATAAAAACCCAGTTCAGTTACGATGAAAAAACAAAGAAGACCGGCGGGATTCTTTTCGGGGACGGAACGTTATCGACCGTAAAATCAGAACTCATCAACACGGCAACCAGGACGGTTACCGGCTTATCGAGTGATTATAACCGGCTCGCCCTGATCGGCGTTGCCCTGGACAGCAGTGCCAAACTCGCCATTGATGATACGAAATTGACGGATGCGCTGACGACAAATTATGATAATGTTAAGAAACTCTTTGTCGCTTTCGGTTTTTCACCGAACTCTCAGCTTCAATACGTTGGTCATACCGATTCAACCGAGGGGGGGACCTATTCGGTAAACATAACGGCGGCCGCCACCCGAACGACCCTCACCGGTTCAGCGGCTCTGCCCGGGACCCTCGGCGCGAATGAGACGGTAACCGTTCAGGATTATGTGTCGGGAAGGCTGGCAACGGTAAGTCTGACCAGCACGATGACCATCGATGACGTGGTCAATGCCGTTAACTCGGAACTGGTCAAAGAATACACGGAACAGATGCAGGGAAGTGCGAATACGGGCTATTCTTCATCGACGCTCTGGAGCGCGGTAAGCGGGGCGGACAATGGAGATGTGATCACTTATACGGGAATGAAACGAAATGGCCTTCCACTTTCCGGAAGCTATACGGTGGATACGACCAAGACGCTTGGCGATATTCTGTCAAGTATTGAAGACGCGTTTGACGAGGAGGTCACGGCCAGTCTGGATGGCGGCGGAAAGCTGATCATTACGGATAAGCAGTCCGGGGACAGCGGGATCGAGTTTGCGATCAATACGTCGGCAATTTCCGGACTCGACTTCGGAACGGTGAGCGCCACGACGGAAGGCAGAAATGCGATCAACATCACCGCATCAAAGACAGGAGGAAATAACCTTCTTCTCACCCACGGCAATTACGGGACCGGCAATATTATCGTAGTGACCGAATCCGGGGGAACTGCCCTGGGATTAGCCACCGCCACACAGGTTTACGGGGTAAACGCGGCGGGAACCATCAACGGCGCAACGGCCACCGGAAGTGGGCAGTCATTGTTCTTGTCGAGTACCGGCAATAACGCCAATGGATTGTCCCTCCTGTATGCCGGTACGGGGACGGCTACATCGGATTTCACCTTGACTCTCGGAATCGGAGATCTCCTGGATCGGCAGCTCGGTTATATTACGAACTCGACCGACGGGTATGTGACGTTTAAACAGACCTCGCTGAACGACAGCATAACGAGTTATGACACACAGATCGCTCAGGTGAGTGCCGCCCTGGACCGCAAAATGGAAATGATGATCAACCGTTTCGTGGCCATGGAGATGGCAATGAGTAAAATTCAAAGTCAGAGCGGCTGGTTGAGCGGCCAAATCAACGCTCTTTATAATCCCAATGCCGGTCAATAATTAAGTGAAGTAATTTTTTCGAAAAACGGGGAAAATTTCATTCAAGAGGAGTATCCATGAACGGAAGCGGAATCAACGCCTACAAGCAATCAAACGTGATCACGGCAGACCCAAAAAAACTTATTATCCTTTGCTACGAAGCGATAATCAGCAATCTCAAAATGGCGAGAGACAGTTATGCGTCGAAAGATTACGAAACCAAAGCGAAATGCCTTCAGAAGGCGCAGGATATCCTCTGCGAACTGACGAATGCCCTTGATTTTGAAAAAGGCGGAGAGGTGGCAAAAAATCTCTATGCCTTGTATGGTTTTTTCGCCCACCATATTTTAGAGGCGGATTTGAAACGGGATATCGAAGCTTTTACGGAAGATATTAGGATGTTAGAGGAATTGAAATCAGCCTGGCAGGAGATTTTTTCCGGCCAGCAGAAACGTGCTGATCTCAAACCGGTCATTCCGGATACCGGCAGAGGGAAGATGGTTGCATCACATAGAGTGTAAAGGAGCATGTATATGAGCATGGGGGTGCCGGTGAAAAATCAGGAATATCAACCGAGTTTACACGATTGCATGGAGAAAAAGCTGAATGCTTTTAAGCAATTTTACTCAGCTTCGGTAGTGCTCAAACAACATATTGATGCCGGCGAGGTGGATCAGATTGATAGTATCATTCAAGAACGACGTAAGTACATGGATATTATCGACCGTATCAATGACTACATCCTGAAAATCGGAAGAGGTACTTCCTCCCATGTTTCCTCCCTCAATGATGAGGCCCGGGCACAAATACAGGTCCTGACTGACGGAATTGGAAAAACACTGAGAGCAATCTCCGCTCTCGATAAAGAATGTACTATCGCGGGGGCGTCACGGCTCGGTATCTTAAAACAGGAATTGTTAAAGCTGAATAAAAACCGCCATGATTTGCCGAATTACTATGAGAGCATTCCTCAAACGCCAAGATTCTTGGATATGAAATTATGAAATAGTTGTTACCACGAAGAAGACTATTCTACGGACTAAAGTTTCGTACAGCAAATGCCGATATTTAGGTTAAAAGAGCTAAATAATTATGGGGGTAGGAAAAATGGAAATTCAACCCGCGTCTATGGATATCGGACTGGCGGGGAGCGTTATGAGCACTATCGCGCCGGCCCAGGCAACGAGGGCACGCGAACCTGAAGCTCCCCCTGCCAAATTGCCGGGCGGATCTTTAGATTCTGAGCGAGTCCAAAAGATGGTCCAAGTAATCGGAGAGCAACTGGCGGCTATGAATGTGAGCCTTAACTTTACTCCATACGGGGAAAATGGAGAAAAAATGGCCGTCGTCGTCTCAGATAAAAACACGGGGAAAGTGGTCCGTGAAATACCACCGAAAGAACTTCAGAATTTATATACGAAGATGAACGAGTTGATCGGGATGATCTTTAATAGTCACATTTAGCGAGTGATATGCTTTTTGATGTAATCCTGCAGCTCCATGCCTTCCTTAAAATCGGCGTTTATCTTTAAACCTTCTTCAATTGCTTCATGGGCATTTTCCCATTCTTTTTTTTCGACGTAACATCGGGCTACATTGTAGTAAAGCCCTTCGTCGTCAGGTTGTACGACAAGCGCTCTTTTGAATTCGCCGATGGCCTCTGCATATCGCCCTTCTTTCCGGAATTGAATGCCTTTTCCGTTGTAGTAATGTATGAGAATGGAAGCGATCTTTTCATCGTCGCTGATAAGTTCCCTGGCTTCGGCATGATCACCCTTGCCGATGAGCTCTTTAATTTTATTTACCCGGTCTTCCGTCTCTTCCGGATGCTCACCTTTAGTACTTTCCTCAAGTGTGGCGAGGATTTCTTCCTCTTTGACATGGACTAACTGCTTTATAAAATCGAGTGTGGTTTTGGGATCATTATCGCGGAAACTGATGGGGCCGTAGACGTCCTTAAATGTCTTGGACTCCGCCAGTCTTTGTTGAAACAGATTAATATCGTTATTAAATTCTCTTTGATCCGAGGCAAGCATTTTTATCGTGAGAAGCTTTTCCAAGGCATCCCGAAAATCAATCAGGCAGGAATAGATATTCCCTTTCTGCAGGTGACGTTTACAATCGGACAGTTTTTTTGCAATCAGTGCCGTCTCTTCTCTTTTGATTGCATCGTCCATAAGGGCTTCTCCGCGAAAGTTCCTTCAGATCAAGTGCTGCATGAACGCCCCGGATGAGGAGCGCGTCTTAGCGTGTCTGCTCAATCCGGTTGATGGCCCAAACGGGGAGTAACCACAACACTTATTTCAGGATACGCGCTCCGCATCCGGGGCGATGGCCCGCTGAAAGTAAACCATCGGGGGATTCTATAGAAAGATTATTATTATGTCGAGCTATTTTAATTATCTAAAGTTTTGCCAATTTTTGCCGATTAAAAAGTGTGGAGAAGTTTCCTTCTCCATATGACGGAGGACTGCAATGACAATATCTTCTTACCAAGTAGATAACGTACTAAAAGCGTACACAAAGCAAACCAAAGTTAAAATCAAAAGCGATATAGCCCCTCAATCTGCAAAGGGGAATGTCTACAATGATGTGGTTTCGCTATCCAAACAGGGAAGCAGCAAAGAGGATGCCTTCGTGAAGATATCGTATAACCTCATGGACATAATTTTGAAAAATGGAGCGCGGTGAATAACTTGCCGGAATTTTCCAACGTTCTCCTCGTAGAGTTAAATACTTGCCTGCCTGCATGCACGGATTGAATACCATACTTACGAAACGAGTGAGGAGTCTACCCCAAGGAGCGAATGTCGATGCCGGAGATGCAGGAGAATAAAAAAAGAATTTTGGTCGTAGATGACTATCTTCCCACGAGAAAGCTTATTGCCGAAGCCCTTACTCATGATGGCGCTTATGATGTGATGGAAGTGAGGAATGGAGAAGAGGCGCTAACGGCATTTCGGGATACGCCTCACGACATGGTCATTAGTGATATTATGATGCCCGGCATGAGCGGCATCGATCTCCTGGGTATTCTGAGGCAAATTAATCCCTGTATACCGGTTATCATGATGACAGCTCACCCGGCCCTGGAATTGAGCGTTTCGGCGATGAAGAAGGGCGCCGTGGATTTCA
>CAZTLA010000006.1:0-36254 GCA_964614365.1 uncultured Syntrophales bacterium
AGGGCCAGAAGATTACCGTGAGAATGCACAGCAGGATAATCAGGCTGGGGATGCGCGTTATGAAAATCAGAGGCCCGTTGTCGGATATGGAGAGCGCCTCGAAGAGGCCGAATTCGGCGATCGGACCCAGGATGATTCCCAGCACGAGCGGTATGGGATGGTAGCCATGCTTCCTCATGTAGTAGCCCAGAATGCCGAAGAAGGTGGTTACGAGCATGTCCTGCCAGTATTCCCGCATGATGTAGGAACCGACAAGGCAGAAAACAACAATAATGGGGGAGATGAGCTCCGCCCGCGTTTTGGTGAGTTTCTCCATGAAGTTTGAGAAACCGACCGCCATGAACACGCTGATACAGTGGGCGAAAAAAAGCGTGAAGATGATGAGGTAGATCAAGTCGGCGCGAAGCCTTATGATTTGGGGGCCGGGGGTGACGCCGTGCAGAACAAACGCCCCGAGCAGGATCGCCATGGCATTGCTGCCCGGAATGCCCATGGTCAGCGTGGGCAGCAGATCGCCGCCGGCGCAGGCGTGCAGCGCCGTATCTCCGGCAATGACCCCCCGCACGTCCCCCTTGCCGAAGGTTTCCGGATTCTTGCAGGTCTTGACGGCGGAGGCATAGGAGACAAAGCCGGAGACGGAGCTGCCCGCTCCCGGCGCAACGCCCACGACCCAGGCGATGAGGCAGCTCCTGATGAAGAGGGGTATGTTCTTGAATACTTCGATGACTCCCTGTTTGTAGCTGCCGCTCAAGGGGACTCCTTCGCTGACGATCGAGCTTCCTTCCATCCAGAGGATGAGCGCTTCGCTCATGGCCAGGGCCCCAAGGATAACCGGCACCATGTGAATGCCCTCTTCCAGGTACATGGCGCCGAAGGTGTAGCGGGCCTGTCCCACCAGCGGATGATAGCCGATCGTGGCGATGAGGATGCCGATGCCGCCGGCCATCAATCCTTTCATGAGCGTCTTCGCCGAGACGGCGGCGATTGCCGTAAGGCCGAACAGAGCCAGCATGAAGAATTCCGCCGGCCCGAATAACAGGATGATCTGGTACATCACGGGCATAAAGACGAGGAGGGAGACAGCGGAGAAAAGCCCTCCCAGGATGGAGACGGTGGCAGAAGCGCCGATGGCCGTTTTTGCCTGGCCGTTTTGTGCCATGGGAAACCCGTCGATCAGGGTGACCGCATTGGGGTTGTCGCCCGGTATGTTGAAGAGGATTGCCGTCAGCGACCCGCCGAACTTGGAGGTGGCATAGATGGAGATGAGCAGGATGAACGCCGGGGTTATGTCCATCTTCCAGGTGAGCGGGATCATCAGGGCCATCGCCTGGGTCGCCCCGATGCCCGGCAGGACGCCCACCACCACGCCGATGAAGGTTCCGAGCACCATGAGCAGGAGATTCTGCCACTGGAAAATGGCGAACAGGGGGGTAAGAAATTGATCCATCGTTTCCTCCTATAAGAGATTCAGTGATCGTAAGATCGGTTCCAAGAGCAGTCCGAAATCCGCCGGGGCATCGAGCAGCTTATACAGGACGACATAGACGATCAGGTACAGGGAGGCCAGGGATATCAGCAGGGGGACCTTGTCTTTGTAGTTATAGTAGTAGCTGCTTCCCACGATTACGAAGAATGTCCCCACGATATACCCCAAAAGAAGGAAGACGACAAAGCAACCGATTATGCAGATGAAGGCCTTCTTTTCATCGACGAAGGCAACCTCTTTTGGCGCCGGTTCCTCGGTGCGTCCCTTCAGGGTCTCCTGTTCGATTTCCTCTTTCATGTGGTCGAACTCTCCCGCAAGACCGGCTTCCTTGAACTCCCCGATCCTGAATTGCGGGTAAAGGATGTAGAAGAGGCGCATCCCCGTCAGTATGGCCGTTCCCAGGCCGATGATCATCGGCACCGTGCTTGCCTCGAACTTATACCGAAAACTTCCCCCGAAGAGATACAGGGAAAAGAGGAAAAAAGGAATGATGATCCACAACTCGCCCCGCAATTTATTCCGTTCGTCGGCGCTTAACCCATTTTTTTCTTTTACTGAAGGTGTGCCCATTGTACTCTCCTTCTCAGTTTTTTCTCCCTTGTGGGGGGTCTGCAAAAAGATGGGAATAGTGAACAAACCGCAACCCGGCGTATTTATCAGTGAGAGTGGAAGCGGATATCGTGCGAAGGCTATAAAGGAATGCTCTCTTTGTCAAGGAAATTTATAATGATACAAAAAACGCTTGACAAAAAAAATGGCATCAGGCAATCTCCACGCCCTGCTTTGGATTCGGCAGAGAAAGGGAAGTAGAACGTACCGTAATGAAGAAATTGACCTCACTTGCCGTTGCATTGGCGCTAAGCCTTTGCCTGCTCGGTTTCGCTGCGCAGCATGAGGAGTTCCCCGTGCCTTCCCCGCCCCTGTCGCCGGGGATATTCCCCTGCAGCAACTGTCACGCAGGCATGGAGATAAATGCCAAGAGACGGGTGCTGAAAAATGAGCATGCCAATATCAAGCTGCATCATGCCGAAAACGTTCGTTGGTGCCTTGATTGTCACAATGCGGGCAACCGGGACAAGCTGAGGCTGGCTAGCGGCGACCTGATCAGCTTCGGCGAGTCATACCTGCTCTGCGGCCAATGCCATGGAAACATATACCGGGACTGGAAGGCGGGAATTCACGGCAAGAGGACGGGGTATTTCAACGGCAAGAAGACCTACTATCTCTGCGTGCACTGCCACAGTCCCCATGATCCAAAATTTAAACCCATAAAACCGGAGCCGCCTCCCTACAGGCCGGAAGATGAACGAAATGCCAGATAACAAGCCCACAAGAAGGGATTTTGTGAAGACGCTCTCCGCAGGGGCGCTGGGAGGGCTTGCCCTTGCCGCCGGCGGCTGCAAGCGGGAGGTCCTGGAAGAATTCCTGCAGAAACATTTCCGCGAAATGACGGAAGAGGAAAAAAAGCAGGTTATCCGGCGCCTGGAGAAAAGCTATAAGGAGAAATACGGTCTCGATTTCAAAGTCGGCACGACTGAGGCGGCGCCCAAGACACTCTGGGGGTACGGCCTCGATCTTTCCCGCTGCATCGGCTGCAGAAGGTGCATGCATGCCTGCGTGAAGGAAAATAACAATTCCCGCACCAAGCCGCAACTCCACTGGATCCGGGTCCTGAGGCTCAAGAAGGGCAGTCTGATAAACCTGGAACATTCGGAACACTACTACAATCCGGAAACGGTGCCCGAACCTGGTTTCATGTACATGCCGGTCCAGTGCCAGCAATGCGAAAATCCTCCCTGCGTGAAGGTGTGTCCCGTACAGGCCACCTGGAAAGAGCCCGACGGGATCGTGGCAGTGGACTATAACTGGTGTATCGGGTGCCGGTACTGCATTGCGGCCTGTCCTTACAAAGGCAGGGTCTTCAACTGGGCGGAGCCCACTATTTCCAGGGAGGAATTGAATCCTTCCGTCCATTACCTGGGCAATCGGCCGCGCATGAAGAATGTGGTGGATAAGTGCACGTTCTGCGTGCAGAGGACGAGGAACGGCAGATACCCCGCCTGCGCGGAGGCTTGCCCCACAGGATCGAGGAAATTCGGGAACCTGCTCGATCCGGCGAGCGAGATCCGGTACATCATTGAGAACAAGCGCGTCTTCCGGCTGAAGGAAGATTTCAATACGGAACCTAAGTTCTATTATTTCTTTTCCATATAGTTAGGGGAGAGCATGGAAGGGTGGAGATTCTTCAAAAAAACGCTTACGCTGGTTGTCAAGGGAAGTAAGGGGTACTACCTGTGGTGCGCCTTTCTCCTCGCCGTAATTGCCGTGGGCGTAAAATTCTATCTGGAGCAACTGGATGCGGGACTGATTGTCACCAACATGAAGAATCAGGTTTCCTGGGGGCTCTATATCGGTAACTTTACCTTCCTGGTAGGCGTTGCCGCCGCGGCTGTCCTTCTTGTTATTCCGGCCTATATTTATCATTTCGATCCCATCAAAGAGATCGTCGTTCTGGGTGAACTGTTCGCCGCTTCGGCCATCGTAATGGCCTTGATGTTCGTTATGGCAGACCTGGGCCGTCCCGACCGGTTCTGGCACATCATACCGTTTGTCGGGAAGCTTTCCTTTCCGCGGTCGCTCCTTGCCTGGGATGTGATTGTCTTGAACGGGTATTTTATCTTGAATACGCTTGTGCCGATTTATATCCTGGTAAAATCTTACTACGGCAAGGAGCCGAATAAAAAATTCGTCATACCGCTGATACTCCTCTCCATTCCCTGGGCAGTTTCGATTCACACGGTTACCGCTTTCCTCTATAATGGTCTTTCCGCGAGGCCCTTCTGGAACGCCTCGATCCTTGCCCCGCGCTTTCTCGCCAGCGCCTTCTGTTCCGGCCCCGCAATGATCATCATCATTTTTCAGATCATCAGAAAAGTGGCCGACATGAAAATAAAGAACGAGGCCCTTTTCAAGATTGCCGAGCTCATCGCCTATGCCATGTTCATCAATCTGTTTCTGCTGGGGGCGGAAATATTCAAGGAGTATTACTCGGCCACCATACACCTGGCGCCGCTGGAGTACCTGTATCAGGGTCTGAGCGGGCGCCATGCCCTCGTTCCCTGGATATGGACGGCCTTCGCGTTTAACGTGACCGCCTTTCTCATCTTTCTCGTTCCCCTGACCAGAAAGTATCTTGTTACGCTCAATATCGGATGCGTATTGATGATTGTCGGCGTTTGGATTGAAAAAGGGATGGGATTTATTATTCCCGGTTTTGTACCCGATCCCCTCGGAGAGATTTATGAATACCTTCCCAACACGACCGAGGTGGCCATATCCCTGGCCATATGGGCCACCGGACTCCTTATTTTCACCCTTTTTATGCGGGTTGCCATTCCGATAGAACGGGGCGATTTCATGCACTCGAAGTATGATGAGCATGGCAGGATGCATCGGATGCCGAGTCACCACGCCCCTGTGTCGCCCCATGCCCGGTCGTGAGATCGTTCCCTCCCTCGAAAGCCCAAGCGCTGCCGTTCCGTCCGGTTCGTTTTAAGAAAATCCGCACCCAGACCATATGAAAGAACGGTCTCGTACAATGAAACCTCCCACCTCTATGGCGGAGAGTTTTACGGCGCAGAGAGACCCCGGAGGCCGGTAAAGATCGTATTCGTTTGCGGTGCGGCCTGTCGCCAAAAAACAGGTTGACAACGGAGGCGGTTATGGTAGAAGTAGCTACAACGTATACATAGACGCCAAAATACGACAATCCGCGCGCGCGTATAAAACAAACATACAAAAACGACACACATTCTCGCATGCCGGGGAGCCTTCTTTTGTTTCACGATATTTGGGATGCCTCTGGTTGGCTGTTATTCCAATGAAGGAGTGCAGAGATGAAACGATTTTTTGTTTTGACGGCAGTCTTCCTTTTTTCTTTTCCCACGATCCTCAATGCCGCGCCCGCGGACCTCGATTTCTACAAAAACAAGGTTATCAACTACATTGTGGCCACCAAGCCGGGGGGAGGGTATGATACCTATGCCCGCCTGATCGGCAAGTACATGCAGAAATACATCCCCGGTTCCACGATTATCGTGAAGAATGTTCCCGGGGCGGGTCATATTATAGGAGCCAACGAGACCTATCTCGCCAAGGCGGATGGCCTGACGATGGGTACCTTCAATACGGGTCTGATCTATTCCCAGATTCTGAAGCAGGCGGGGATACGGTTCGATTTGACGAAATACAGTTGGGTCGGCAAGGCCAGTTCCGATCAGAGGATAGTCATTGTGGGCAATAAAACCCCCTATAAGACCATTAAGGATATCATGACCGGTAAGGAACCGGTAAAAATGGCCGCCTCCGGCGTCGGCAGTTCTGCCTACACAGAAACAATCCTGATTGCCGAGGCCCTGGGCGCCGGCAATATGAAAACCGTTCCCGGTTATTCGGGGCGGGAAGGAGAGATGGCCATGCTGCGCGGCGAGGTGGCCGGCACGAACGGCGCCTACACGGGGCTTCTCGGCTTCGTGAAAAGCGGGGAGTGTCGCGTTCTGTTGCAGATCGGCGCCAAGAAACATAAGGACCTTCCCGACGTTCCCCTGGCCTCGGAACTTAAGCTTTCCTCCAAGGGGACAGCGCTCTTCCGGTTGATCGTGGGGGTGAATGAACTGGGCCGACTCACCGGCGCCCCTCCCAGCGTGCCGCCTGCAAGGCTTCAGGCGCTGCGGGATGCCTACAAGAAGACCCTCACAACCCCCGATTTTCTGAAAGAGGCGGAAAAGATGGGCCTGGACATTGAGGCAGGCTTCGGGGATGAGGTGGCGAAACTGATGAAGGAGGCGGTGAACCAGCCGGAGGAGAATGTCACCCTGTTGCGGTCGCTCATAAAATTTGAGTAAGGGGGATACCGTGCTTTCCGGTTCTTGCGTCAACGGAGAAAGAACCGAAAAAAACAAATTATGGGCTGGCTGAAGGTATTAAACGGAAACGAAGAAGAAAAATTCTTCTGGCATCCCTCCTCGCCCGATGAGGTCCTGGCGGCACAGACGAAGTTTGCCGATTATCTGAAGCAGGGCTATATCGCCTGCAAGATTTCCGGTGACGGCAGTACGGGTGTCCAGATTGCGGAATTCGATCGGGAAGCGGAGGAAATTTTTATGCTGGGGCTCGCCGACGGCGGCTGAGCGGTATATTTTTTATTCAGAAAGGAAGAAGAGGCATGAAGCAGAAGGGGAAGCCGAATTACGTTAAGATACTGCAAAACAAGAAAGGATGGGGGGTGGAGAACGTTCCCGATCCGAAGGAAGCGGCGCTTATCGAGGCGCGGTGGGATCTCTGCATCGGCTGCGGGTACTGTGAGGTGGCCTGCTCCATGTTCCATTACGGCGTCATCAACCGGGAGCTGTCCCGCATCCGGATTTATCGCTATCTTTTGCCCACGCCAAAATCGGTGCAGAACATCTGTTGCCAGTGTTCGGAACGGGAACGGGAGTGCGAGAAGGCCTGTCCCCTCGATCCTCCGGTCATTCACTATGACAAAGAAAAATTTCATATGGTCGTGGACGAAGAGCGGTGCCTGGGCGCAAAATGCGGCAAGTGCCTGAAGGCCTGTCCTGCCAAGGTGCCGCGTTTCTACCCTCCCGTTCAGAATCATGCCCTGGTCTGCGACCTGTGCGAGAAGGACGGCGTGCGCCGTCCCCAGTGCGTGGAAGTATGCCCTTCCTATGCCCTTGAGTTTATGGAACCCCAGTTCCCGCAGCACATGCAGCGGATACATCCGGACGAAAAGGCCGCATGCATGTCTGAAAGACTGAAACCCCTCACCCCCCACAAGGCGCAGATCACCCCGGAAGAATTGTTCGGAGGTGAACGATGAGCAAGGCAAAATTCAAGATGCTGGAAATAAACCTGACGACGGGCAAGAAGAAAATAATTGATATTACCGAGGATATGCGCAATTTTACGGGCGGCCGAGGCCTGGGGGCGAAGCTCGTCTGGGATCGCGTGCCGGCAGGCTCCGATCCGCTCAGCCCGGCGAACGTTCTCTATTTCGGCGTGGGGCCGATTACGGGGTTTATGGGGTCCGTTACCAATGTCTCCGCGCTTTCGCCGCTCACGCTGCGTTCAGGCCAATCGAACATGAACGGCCATTTCGGGATTGAGATGATCTATGCCGGTTACAACGGCGGCATACTTCTCACGGGCAAGGCGCCCAAGCCCGTCTATATCTGCGTAAAGAACGACGATGTGGAAATCCGCGATGCCGCCCATCTCTGGGGGAGCCTTAATCCCGACAACCAGGAAACGCTTCGCGAAGAGCTGAAAAAGGAACTGGATGACCAGAATTTCCGGATTGTCACGATCGGCCCTGCCGGCGAGCACCTGGTAAGAAACGCCTCCATTGACCACGATCTGTATCATCACGCGGCCAGGCTCGGCATGGGGGCGGTCATGGGGTCGAAAAACGTCAAGGCGATCGCCGTGAAGGGCACGAAACAGCCGCCCTACCGGAAACCGAAGCTTATCTATCAGACATTGCTGACCTGGATCAAGGAAGGCTTGGACGAGAAGGTGGGTCGCCGCCGCTGGGGGCACAGCGTCAGCATGCCGGAGCGGTATTACAACACCACCGAGGGGATAAAAAATAAACAATTGGGGTGGGATCCCATCTGCGACCTGAGCAATCCCCTGAAACTGGAGCAGGGCGCAAAACTCTGGAGCGACGCCTGCAACCTCTGCCATGTGGGATGCAAGGTGCCCTACATGCGCCGCATCGAACCGCTCTCGCCCACGACCGGCGAGATCAGGCATGACAATGCCGGCGGCTGGAATGCCAACGTCATGATACCGGGGTACGACGTCCAGACCTACCTTTCCACCTACGTGGATACCCTCGGTCTCGATTCCGAGGATGTGTCCGGCGTGGTGGCCTGGATGATGGAATGTTACGACCGCGGCACCATCACGAAGGAAGATCTGGGGGGCATTGACCTCACCTGGGGGAACCTGGAGGCCATCTGCCGGCTTTTAAAGAAGATCGCTTACCGTGAGGGAATCGGCAACG
Source organism: uncultured Syntrophales bacterium (assembly GCA_964614365.1). Taxonomy (GTDB): domain Bacteria; phylum Desulfobacterota; class Syntrophia; order Syntrophales; family JACQWR01; genus JACQWR01. The sequence goes on from CAZTLA010000006.1 coordinate 8,556, forward strand.
AACTCGCCGAAGGCCTCAAGCTGGCCCCCGATCTGATCAAAAAAGCGGGGAAACAGTATGCCATGACAAGCAAGGGGATAGCGATAACGTCGTATGAACCGCGGGGCAGCATGTCCGATGCCATCGGTCTGGCCGTCAATCCCGTGGGAGAACTCCACGGGGGGCGGGGCACGCCGGAGAGGATCATGTTCGATTCCCTGACCACCTGCTCCTTTCTCCGCCGGAATATCCCCATGGTGTTCGGCAGTGTCGGCAATTTGGCCCGGATCATGATCGAGGGCGTCACGGGCTGGAAATTGACGGAAGCAGACTGGAACGATCAGCTTCTCCGGGCATCCTTCATGGAACGCTGTCTCTGCATCCGGGAGGGATATGTGCCGACGCGGGATGATACCCTGCCGGACAGGTTCTTTGAGGAGACGATTTACAGCAAATACGGGGAACCAAAGGTTTTAAACCGCGATAAGTTTCTGGAGATGAGGAAGAAAACCTATCTCAGTTTCGGCTTGACGGAAGAGGGTCTTCCCCCGAAGAAGAAACTGGAGGAACTGGGGATGGGATTCGTCATTCCCGTGCTCGAAGAGAAACTGGGGACGTTGCCCTAGCGACGACGTTTGCAGCTCCCTCCCTCGGGAAAACGAAGATGAAAAAAGAGCATAAGCATGTCGGCGGCGCGGTGAACGCCGTGGATGCCCGCAAGGTAATTTACCGTAAGGATATCCTCGCCGGCAAAAAGGGAAGGCTCTCCGGCGGGGATATCACCTATTCGGAGCGGGGGAACCTCCAGGGCGCGCCGTTTCATGCCGTGGCGGGACGCGTCTATGAGCTGGCACGGGAGCGGGGGATAGGAAGAGACCTGCCTACCGAATGGTTTTTGCAGGACATCAGGGATTGAGTAGCTGTGGTGTCAAGACCTGACCGCGACTCCGTGATGAGCAGGATTCATGACAGGAACGGTGAGAAAACTATTAAGGAGGAAGAAATGGGAACAAAAAGGGTAAAGGCGTGGTTTGTCGTTATTGCCATGGCATTATTGTTTTCTTTCGCTCATGTGGCTGCCGCAGCAACTCCCGATATGGATTTTTACAAAGGCAAGGTCATTAACTATATTGTGGCGACCAAGCCGGGTGGCGGATATGATACCTATGCCCGTTTAATTGGAAAATACATGCAGAAATACATCCCCGGGGTTATGGTAATCACAAAAAATATGCCCGGGGCTGGGCATATCATCGGGGCCAATGAGACCTATCTCGCCAAGTCCGACGGTCTGACGATAGGGACGTTTAACACGGGTCTCATTTATTCCCAGATTGTCGGTTTTCCGGGTATTAGATTTGATCTGGCCAAGTATAGCTGGATCGGGAAGGCAAGCTCCGAGACCCGGGTGCTCATCGTATCGACTAAATCACCCTACAAAACATATCAGGACATACTGGAGAGCAAGGAGCCGGTTAAACTGGCCGCTTCCGGCGTGGGGACTGCCGCCCACAACGACGCCTTGATCGTGGCTGCCGCCACGGGCGCCCCGTTCAAGGTGATCCCCGGGTACGGCGGCCGCGAAGGCGAGATGGCCATGTTGCGCGGCGAAGTGACCGGTCAGCTTGGCTCCTACGTCGGACTTACCGCTTTCATCAAGGCAAAGGAATGCCGTGTGCTTCTCCAGATCGCGGCGAAAAAACATAAGGATATGAAGGACGTCCCCCTAGCATCGGCAATGAACTTCCCCGCCAAGGGGAAGAAAATTCTTGCCGTTATTGACAGCGTAGCGGAACTGGGACGTTTGACTGCCGGTCCCCCGAATATACCCGCAGGCAGGCTTCAGGTATTGCGGGATGCCTACAAAAAGGCGCTTGCCGATCCCGAACTGTTGAAGGACGCGCAAAAAATGGATCTGGAAATCGATCCTGGTTTCGGCGAGGATGTGGCCAAACTGGTGAAGGAGGCAATCAATCAACCGCCGGATAATATGGCGGTCTTGAAACAAATCATTAAAGTTGAAAATTAAATTCGGCGGCATTCTATTTCACGAGAGCTTCAATCAACCCGCGAGGATGATCAGTTTCCCTGGTTTGATTTTGAGTTTCTTTTTATAGAGGTTCATGATAGGAACTTGCGGAGAAGGTGGATAAAGGAGAGTAAGAATGCACAGCGATGAGATTGCCGGGCCGTCTGGGACGCTTGACAGGGCGGCAGAAGATGCAAGGCTTTGGCAGAAGAGATATGAAACGTTTATTCGCCTCTACCGGGGGCGTGACGATATGATCGCCGAACTGAAAAACGGAAAATATGTTGCTGTCGAAGGAGCGGGTCTTACCTTCGACCGGTTTATGGACCACGTCCATTTGCGGAAGACCTATGCCGTCTATAATATGGATCCCCGGAAGAGAGTTTCCTTCGGACTTTTTGACGTTGATGTGTTCCCCCGCGATGAGGGGTGGGAGAAAATTCTTTCCTCCCTGGAAACGAAAAGAAGCGAAGCGGCCCTCATCGTTAAAACCCTGAGGGAAATGGGGTTAAAGAGCAACAATATCCTGATTGAATTTCCCACCGTCGGGTTCCATGTCTTACTTTTCTTTAAAGATCCCCTTCCCGCGAAAGCCCTCAAAACATTGATGGGCAATGTGCTCCAGCGGTGCAACCTTACCCATATACCCTTCTATCCCCGAAAAATTGAAGGCAGTCCATACGGGGACACGGTGCAACTGCCGCTCCGCATAAACCGTAATACCTCGAAGCGCTCTAATTTCGTGAGAGATTTAGATTCATTTGATCCCGAGCATTACGATGACAACCCGGATTTTTCCGTATTGGCAGACGTTGTACCCATTGATCCCCAATGGGTTGACCAATGGATCTAAGTGAACGGAGGATGTATGAAGGAAAAGTTCAAGCTGACGGAGGTGTGGGTCAAGATCGCCCTTCTTTTTGTTTTCAGCGGTTTTTACCTTGCGGCGAGTCCCTATCCGGCCAAGTCCAGGGAGTTCCCTCAGCTTCTCGCCATTTTGAGTCTCATTATGACGCTCATTTCGCTGGGTATGGATTTCAGCCGCAAGGAAACGGCGGCGGGTGAGATTACCGACGTGGACGACACGGAATTGAAGATACTGGACGCGGAGACCAAGAGGGCAAGAAAAAAACGTCTTTACCAGGCCTGGGCTATCATTATCGTTTCCACCGCGGCCGGTTTTCTGGGGGGCTTCCTCTTTAGCACCCTCTTGTACTTTCTCTTCTTTGCGGTGTTCTTCGGGAAAAAAGAAAAATTACTGAAGAACATTGCCATCGCCGTCGCCATGACAATCCTCATTTATGTTACCTTTCAACGAATCATGGGCGTGCCCCTGCTGGAAGGCATCTTCTCGTAACTCTGCGGCAAAAGGAGCAAGATATGGAGATCGTTTTACAGGCTGTTGCTTTCGTGTTTCAGTGGCAAAATCTGGCAGCCCTGATGGGCGGCACGATTTACGGCATTATCATCGGGGTGCTGCCGGGACTCGGTCCTTCTGCCGGTATGGCGCTGGCGCTTCCCCTGGTGCTGAAATGGCATCCCGCGACAGCCCTGATTTTCATGGGCGCCCTTTACAAATGCAGCAACTACGGCGGTTCTCTTACCGCCATCCTGGTTAATGCCCCTGGAGATGCCTCCAATGCGGCAACGATCCTGGACGGCTATCCCCTCTGCGAGAAAGGCAAAGGAGGCGTAGCTCTGGGCATAAGCGCTGCGTCGGCTATGGTGGGGGGACTGATCGGCATGGTTTGCCTTATCGTTTGCGCGCCCTGGCTGGCCGAGTTTGCCCTCAAGTTCGGTCCGGCGGAATATTTCCTCACGGCCATTCTTGCGCTTTCCATCATTGCGGCGGTGGTACAGGGCGCTACCATAAAAGGACTCATGGCCGCCGGCCTGGGCTTGCTGCTTTCCACCGTCGGTTTTGACGTGATTACGGGGCATCTGCGCTATACCTTCGGTTGGGCGCCCATTGAGGACGGCGTTCCCCTTATCCAGGCCCTTGTGGGCTTGTTTGCGGTTACCCAGGCCCTGGTTCTGGCCCAGAGCGCCGAGGCGATTTCGCGCCTCACCAAACTCTCCGGCGGTTTCTGGGAGGGGACGATTACCTATTTCCGGCATCCGGTGGCCATTGCCCGCGCGGCGGTGATCGGGCTTTTCATCGGCATCCTGCCCGCGGTGGGGCAGAGCTCCGCGGGTCTTCTGGCCTGGGCGGAGGCGAAGAGGGAATCGAAACATCCCGAAACCTTCGGCACCGGGGAGCCGGAGGGCCTGCTTGCCTCGGAGACCGCCACCAATGCCTGCATGCCGGGGGATCTCGTCTGCACGATTGCCTTGGGCATTCCGGGCAGTGTGGGTGCGGCCATCTTTCTGGGGGTCATGATTATCTTCGGCGTCATTCCCGGACCGCTGGTATTTTCCGAAAAGGCCGACGTTATCTACAGTCTCTTTGTGGCGCTCGTTTTGACCTCTTTTATCATTTTTATCCTGGGGGCGACGGTGGCCCGCCATCTTGCCGCGGTTACGCTTCTGCCCAATGAGATCATCGTGCCGTCAATTCTCGTCGTCAGTCTTCTGGGAAGTTTCGCCATCCGGAACATGATGCCCGATGTGATCATCAGCCTGGTGTTCGGAGTGGTCGGTTATATCATGCTCAGGGCAGGATTTACGCCCATACCGCTTCTCTTGGGTTTGGTGCTGGGAGAAATGGTGGAGACGAACTTCCACCGAGCCCTCATGATCTCCGGCGGTTCCTATTCCATCTTTTTTGGTTCGGTGATCTGCAAGATTCTTATCGTTTTAACCATCCTGTCGCTGGCAGGGCCCTATCTGGGGCCCTTCTGGAAAACACTAACGCAGGGAGAGAAATGAAAGGAGGAAAGAGAGATGTTTAAAGCGGCACGATTTTTTGTTTCCAGTATCGCCCTTTGCGGACTTCTGCTGACGCCGGCCTATGGCGCGGATTTCCCCAGTAAGCCGGTTAAACTTATTGTAACTGCCGCCGCGGGCGGCGGGGAGGACACGGAAGCCCGAGCCATTGCTCCTTCTGTGGAAAAACACCTCGGGGGAACGCAGATCATGATCGAAAATCAACCGGGCGCCGGCGGCAGGATCGCCTTCGAAAAGTTCCAGAAGGCGGAGCCGGACGGCTATACCCTGATTACATACACGTTTCCCAAGAGCGTGATCATGGAATTCCAGGGCAAGACCGGTTACCAGACCAAGGATTATACCCCGATCTCTGCCTGGTCGCGCTCCAGCCAGCTTTTGGTGGTGCATGCCGATACCTGGAAAACATTCGATGAATTCCTCAAGGCGGCCAAGGACAAAACCCTGTCCGGGGGGCTTTCCGGCAGGGGCAGCACGACCCATCTCATGGGACTCATCGCCCTCGACGAACTGGATATCAAGGCCAACTGGGTTCCCTATGAAGGTTCGGCGGGCAGCGTGACGGCGCTGGCGGGGAAACACCTGGATTTCACGATCTGTCTTGCCACGTCCGCCGTTCCCCTCATCCAGGCCGGGAAGCTTAGGCCGTTGTTGCTCTTCAGCGATAAGCGCGACCCCTATCTTCCCGATGTCCCCATTCCCAAGGATCTGGGCATCAAGATGACGTTTGTACCGACGCTGCGCGGTGTCGAGGCCCCGCCCAATACGCCGCCGGCCATTGTGAAGGTTCTGGAGGACGCTTTCAGTAAAGCTGCCAAGGAGCCTGCTTTCCTCGATATAGCAAAAAAGAGAAAACTCGTACTCCAGCCCATGAGCAGCAAGGAATTCGGCAAGGCAGTCACAGACGTTTATCCTAAGATAGCCAAGTTCCAGGATATGTTGAAGGAGTAATCCCGAACGTTGATTTAGCTGATCATCCGGCCCTCCACGTGACCCGTGAGGGGTCGGATGATCTTGACGGGGCCCTGATATGGCGGAAAGAAATTGCCGCCTCGTATCTTACGCTGCTGCGTGTGGCCTGACTTCCCGGTCAATGCGGGATGCCGATAAATCGCGCGCCTGGCTGTTTCTATGGCAACAAGGGGATGTTTCGCGTCGCCCCGCCCCTGGAGCTGAAAAAACTGGAAGCCATCTTCCGGCACAAGGCGCTCAGGATGCTTCTTTCCAAGAGAAAGATTGCCGAGGAGATGATCCGGATGCTCTCCGGATGGGAGCATACGGGGTTTAACGTCTTCTGCGGCAACCGCATCTCGCCTCATGCCACGGAGATACGCTTACGAGAAGATTATGCCGGGCGCCGGCGGAACCGTGAAAAATCCAACCGTAAGAACCCATACTTTTTACAAAGATCAGTCCAGACCATCCAAGCCCGCCGTATCGGGAACTCCGGAGCTTTACAAAAAATAACGAAAAACCAGGAAAACCCGAGACAGCGCCTATTTAACAAGATAGGCGCTGTTCCTCTTAAGACACCTCCGTCTCTTCTTATTTTCAGCTTGGGCGTTCATTTTTTCAACCTGCCATACATCAATCTTGGAACAGCAGTGAAGGCAGATGATTCTTGACTTTCTTCGGATAATGAAGATAATGAAAATTAACAGCCACATAGAATGATTCTGCGGGATTGGCGCGGGACGTTGTATGGTTTCCTTTAGTGGAATTCCGAAATAGAGCCAGAAATGAGGTAACAAAGGGGAAAAATACTTACTGTACCGGAATTGAGCAAGAGCCTATGGTGAGTAAAAAATGGATTTTCCCCGCCTCGGCGGGGATTTTGCTGCTGGTTCTCCTTTTGGTCCTTCTGTGGTGGGCACTGAAGGCGGAGACGTCCAGGACACCGAAGGCATCGGGGAAACTCCTTCGCATCTCCCGCTATTACTGGCCGGGCCAGTACTGGCACGACATCGCAGCGCATAAAGGCTGGTTTGCCGAGGCAGGTCTGAATGTGGAGATGGTGGACACGAACGCCGATTACATCGGCTCTCTGAAGATGACGGCGGAGGGGAAACTGGATCAGAACGGCTTCACCCTCTTTGACCTCGTCCGTTATAACGCCCAGGGGGCCGATCTCGTCGGCGTGATCCATACGGACGATTCCACGGGGGCGGATGCGATCGTCGCACGGGGGACCGTCCGGCATGTCCGGGAGCTGAGGGGGCGGCGGGTCGGCGTCGCCCGGGACACCTACCTGGAGTATATTCTTTCCATCGCCCTGAAGAGGGTCGGCCTCGCGATGTCGGACGTCGCCCTGGTCGCTGTGCAGGCGGAAAAGGCTCCCGAGGCCCTCCGCCAGGGCAAGGTGGACGCCGTCGTCACCTGGGAACCCTTTGCGACCCAGGCCCTTGGACAGGCCAAAGGACGCCGGATATTCGATTCCTCGGAAATCCCGGGTCTCTCCCCCTGCCTGGATGCCCTCCCGCGGCGTCTCATCGAAGAGCGGCCCGAAGACGTGCGGCGCTACGTCGAGGTGTGGCACAGAACCACGCAATATAGGGAAAAGCAGCCCGATGAGGCCTTTGCGATCATCGCCGCCATTTACAAGGTGACGCCGCAGGAGGCGCGCCATCTGGCGACGCTGGACCAAATCAGCGACTACCGCGAGTCCCTCGACGGCTTTTCCTACGGCGCCGGTTTTGAATCCCTCCACGGCTCATGGCGGCGGATGAACGAATTTATCATCAGAGGGAAAAAGGACGGCCGGCTCCTGGACAGCACCCGCTACCTCGATGACCGTTTCCTCCGGGAACTGAAACGAAAGACGAAGCAGTAGGTACTATTCCCCCTTTTCTAAGGGAGAATGAAGTAGACGTAGGGTGCGTTAGTCCTGAGCCCGTCGAAGGACGTAACGCACCGAAACAAGCGGTGCGCCAAGACGCACCCTACATGTTGAACCAGCAAGGGAAAAGTCCATGCGCTTTTCCACGCGTCTCATCCTTTATGTGATCATCTGTGTGTCCTTAAGCCTTGCGGCGGCGGGGGGCTCCATCTATTTCTCCACACGCCGGATCATTCTTGCAGAAATCAAGAACCATCAGTGGGAAACGGCGCGACAGACCATGCGAGAAGTGGATCGCCTCCTCAATAAGGCCTTCCTGGACATCCAGGGGCTCGCGGAGGACACGACGGTGGAAGGTATTCAAAAGCCGCGCGGCAGACATTTGGCGATCCTGGAGCGAGACCTGAAGGAAAAACTCGATCTCACCGGCCCCTGGGATGCCCTGCTGATTGCCAACTTGAACGGCAGGATCATCGCGAGCACCTCGCGGGAGTGGGGAGGGCGGGATGTCCGCACATATGGGGCGTTGAATGCCGCTTTCGAGTCGGCCTTAAAGGGAAAGATGTATTATTCCGACCTGGTGAGGGAGCCCGACACGGGCAGGCCGACGGTCATTTTCAGCGCCCCGATCCGGGATGAAGATGATGGGATGATCAAGGGGGCGGCGATGGGCTTCTTCGCCTGGCCCGTTGTTCTCCAGATATTCGATGAGATCGGGCCGGAATCGGAGGTGCACATGATCACCCGGGCGGGCCTGATTGTCGGCACTCGAACGATCCATCAGGGAGCGATCCTGAAGGGCACGCACCCGGAGTTCCTTGCCGCCGACGCCGGAACCGCGGCGCCTGCGGGGGATGCGTGGATTGCAGCCGTTTCTCACAGCCACGATAAAGTCATGGTCAGCAAAGCGGATCAGGAGGGGTACCTGGGGTACCGGGGGAGTGGCTGGCGGCTGATCCTGGAGACCGATCTCGATTACGCGCTGAAGCCGATCCATCGCATGGCCGGAAATCTCATTTTAATTGTACTTTTCATATTGGGCGCCGTGACCGCGGGGATGTACGTCCTGGGCCGGCGGTTCTCCCGGCCCGTGGAATCCCTGACCAGACAGGCGGCGCTCCTGGGAGGGGGCGATCTGACCGTGCGAGCGGCGATAGAGCGCAAGGATGAGATGGGGCAACTGGCCGCGGCCTTCAACCGGATGGCGGAGGAGCTGGGGAGAATCACCGTCTCACGGGAGAGCCTGCGGGAGTCGGAGGAAAGGTACCGGGTCCTGTTCGTGAACTCGCGTGACGCCTTTATGACTGCCGCTCCGCCTTCCTGGCTTTTCACTAGTGGGAACAAGGCCACCCTCCGTATGTTCGAGGTCGGTGACGAGGCGGCTTTTACCAAGCTCGGTCCGTGGGATGTCTCGCCCGAATTCCAACCCGATGGACGTCCCTCGTCCGAGGCAGCCCTCGCGATGATGCAAACGGCGATGGAGAAGGGGGCTCACTTCTTCGAGTGGACCCACCGGCGCCTGGGGGGTGCGTTGTTTCCCAGCACGGTCTTGCTCACACGTATGGAGATCGGTGGGCAAGCCTTGCTGCAGGGCATAGTGCGCGACATCAGCGACCAGAAAGCGCTTGAAGACGGGTTGCGGAAGGCCTACGAGGACCTCAAAAACGTCCAGGGGCAGTTGGTCCAGTCGGGGAAGCTGGCCTCCATCGGCGAGCTGGCCGCCGGCGTGGCCCACGAGTTGAACCAGCCCCTGATGGTCATTCGGGGAACGGCCCAGATGATCGAGCGGACCGCCCGGAAAGGCAGCCTGAGTCCTGATGCGCTCCTGTCCCAGTTGGAGCCGATTGACCGGAACACGAAACGGATGATGCGGATCATCGGCCATCTCCGGACCTTCTCCCGGCAGTCCGAGATGGAGTTTCAGCCTGTGGAGATCAACCGGGTCATTGAGGAGTGCTTCCTTCTCATCGGAGAGCAGCTCAAACTCCGGGACATAACCGTGGAACGGGACTTTGCGCCCGATCTCCCCAAAATCCGAGCCGACGCCAACCAGTTGGAACAGGTCTTCCTGAACCTGCTCGGCAACAGCCGGGACGCCGTCACGGAGGCGCGGGAAAAAGCGGCGGCGGAAGGCCGGGAAGCCCCGCCGGGCAGGATTGCCATTATAACTCGCCTCGCCGCAAGGGACTCCCTGCCGGGTCAGGCCGGAGCCGTAGAGGTGTTGATCCGCGACGCGGGAGGCGGCATCCCGTCAGACAAGGTTTCCCGGATCTTCGAACCCTTCTTTACGACCAAGGCCGTGGGCAAGGGGACGGGTCTGGGACTTTCCATCACCTACGGCATCGTCAAGGATCACGGCGGCGAGATCGATGTGACCGCCACGGGACCGGAGGGGACGACCATGCGGATACTGCTGCCGGTGAGAGAGTAAAAAACATGAATGAGAAGATACTGGTCATTGACGATGAACCGGACATCCGGGAACTTTTGGCTTCGGTACTCCGGGGCGAGGGGCACATGGTTGTCACTGCCGAAAGCGGAGAGGAGGGGATCGCCTGCTTTCGTGAGGAAAATCCTGACCTGATCGTCACGGATGTGAGAATGCCCAAAATGAACGGCACGGAGGTCCTTCAGGCTGTCAAGGGATCAGGGTCCGACGTGGAGGTCATTATCCTGACGGGTCACGGCGACGAGACGACGGCCATCTCCTGCCTCCAGCGGGGGGCCTGCGACTACATCAAAAAGCCCCTGGAGGATATTGACGCATTCATCATGTCCGTGCGCCGCGCCCTCCAGAAACTGCAATTGGTGAGGGGAAAACAGGCCCTGTTGGGGCGGTTGCTCGAGGGCGGCACGCATGGCATACTGGTGGCCGATATCGAAACGAGGCGGTTTGTATTGGCCAACCGCTCCATCTGCCGGATGCTCGGATATTCAGATGCGGAATTGCAGCAGTTGAGTGTAGCGGACATTCACCCCCAGGACTCGCCGGATCTTGTTGCAACCGAGTTCGATAATATGGCGCGAGGCGAGAAGGCGATCTCTTTTGGGCTTCCGTGCCTGCGGAAAGACGGCACGTTCTTCTATGCCGATATCGCTGCTTCCAAAATCATCATTGAAGGGCGGATGTGCGTCGTGGGTTTCTTCGCGGACATTACCGACCGGAAAAGGATGGAGCTGGAGCTGGCGGAACAGGCGTGCAACCTGGTCGAGATGAATGAAGAGCTTCTGGAGGCGAATAGGGCAGTGAAACGGGTACGGGATGAGGCCGAACGGGTCAGCCGGACAAAGACGGATTTTCTTATGAACATGAGCCACGAGTTCCGCACCCCCTTAAACGCCGTCGTCGGTTTTACCCAGATCCTGAAAAATGAGTACTGCGGCCCTTTGAATGAGAAACAGCGCCAGTACGTGGAAGACATCGCCGGCGGAGCCGATCGTCTCCGGAAACTCATCGAGGATATCCTGCTGTATGCCCAGTTAAATAAGGGGGACGATGCGACGCCAACGACAATTTTCTCGGTCAGGGAATGCCTGGGAGCGGTGGTTGGTGCCTGGCGCGACGAGGCGGAAAAACGCCGGATTCAACTGGACATCACGGGGGACATAGCGGCGCAGACAATGATCAATGCGGATCCGAGCAAATTACAGGCCGTCATGAACCACCTCCTGAGCAACGCCTTGAGATTCAACCATGAAGGCGGTTGTGTGCATGTCGCGGCACGATTAATTTCAGATTTCGGATTTCGGAATGCGGAATCAAATGACGAACAATCGGCAATCGAAATTTCCGTCGAGGACACCGGCATCGGCATCCGGGGCGAAGATATGGAACGTCTCTTTCAACCCTTCACACAACTGGAAGCGCCATTGAACAAGACCTACGCAGGGATCGGCTTGGGGCTGGCCTTGACGAAGCGCCTTGTGGAGTCGCTGGGCGGCAGCATCCGGGTAGAGAGTGAATACGGCAAGGGTACGAGGTTTGTTGTGATACTGCCGGGGGTAGTTTCAGGTAGTTTCGGGTAGACCATACTAAATTTAGCTGATCATCCGCGCCTTCACGGGGATAAACTCCGACGGGGACGAGAGTGACAGGACTTTTCACGAGGGCATCAAAGATAAAAACATGATACCCTGCCATCGTCAGCGCCGCGGTGGTCCTGAACGTGAAAAACAATGCGGTGGCCGATTCCCGCGTCGTTTTCGGCGGTCTTGCACCCTTCCCGTACCGGAGCGTCATGGCGGAAGCGGCGTTGAAGGGGAAGGACGTGAAAACCGCAACTGCCGCCGCATCGAAAGCGGCAACCGACGGGGTGGAGCCCCTCGGCAATAGCGGCTATGCAAGATTGAGGCGGCCAGGGGGCTTCTGGAGAAGGCACTCGGGTCTCTCGCCTGAATTCATCAGCGAGCGCATTCCCCACGGTTTACCGCGGGGTAAGCGAGCGAATGGTAATGATACTTTCCTTAAGAATCGAAGATTCTCCGCAGCTTGCTGCGGAGAGCTTCAATTGTTTCGAAGAAGGTGATTGCTGTCGAATTCAACGGTACTGCTGCCGCAGGATGTTCTTCTGGACTTTGCCCATGGTGTTGCGCGGGAGGTCGTCCACAAAATGCACCTGTTTGGGAACCTTGAAGTTGGCAAGCTGCTCCTTCAACGTCCCGATGATCCCGGCTGCGGTCAGCGCCACACCCGCCTCGTTCCGGTGGCGCACCACCACCGCGGTGACCGCTTCGCCGAAGTCCGGGTGGGGGATGCCAATGACTGCCGTTTCGACGACTCCGGGCATGGCGTCTATCATTTCTTCTATTTCTTTGGGATAGACGTTAAGTCCGCCGGTGATGACGAGGTCCTTGGAGCGGCCCACTATCTGGATATAGCCGTCGGCGTCCTTCCTGCCCATATCGCCGGTCTTGAAATAGCCGTCGCCGGTGAATTCCTCTTTCGTCTTTTCCGGCATTTTCCAGTAGCCGTGGAAGACATTCGGCCCCCTGACTTGTATGTTTCCCGTCTCACCGACCCTGAGGGGTCGGTTCTCGTCGTCGGCGATGCGGATTGAAACTCCGGGAAGGGGAAAACCGACCGTCCCGGCGCGTCTCTCCCCGTCATAAGGGTTGGAGGATAAAACGTTGCCTTCCGTCATTCCGTAACGTTCGAGAATAGTGTGTCCCGTGCGCGTCCGAAACTCTTCAAAGGTTTCCGTCAAGAGCGGCGCGGAGCCGGATACAAAGAGCCGTATGTCGGCGCACAGTTCCCGTGTGAACAGGGGCTCCGCGAGCAGGCGCACGTAGTAGGTGGGCACGCCCATAAACACCGTTGCGACGGGCAAGAGCTCCATCGCCCGCTTGGCATCGAACCGGGGTTCGAAAAACAGGGGACTGCCGTTCATAAGGATGCAGTGGGTTGCGATAAACAGGCCGTGCACGTGGAAGATCGGCAGCATGTGCAAAAGCGCGTCGTCGGGTCGGAACCCCCAGTAACGATGGAGCGCCTCGGCATTTGAGGCAAGATTCCCATGGGACAGCATGGCGCCCTTGGAGCGGCCGGTAGTGCCTGAGGTATAGAGAAGCGCGGCCAGGTCGCCGCCGCTGCGCGGGACCGTGGTGAAATCGTCCCGTTCATTCGCCGCCGCGGCGGCAAGGCTGCCGCCGCCGTCGTCGTCCAGTTCGAGGATCTGCGCTACCCCCGCTTTTGCCGCCAGTTCCTCCGCCAGTAGCCGGATCTGAGGCCGGCAGACGAACATATGCGGCGTGGCGTCGCTGAGAAAGTACTCGATCTCATGGCGCTGATATGCGTCATTCATGGGCAGGAAAACAGCGCCGGCGCGCAGGCATCCGAGGTAGAGAAAGAGCGCCTGCGGTGATTTCCTTACCTGCGCTGCGACACGGTCGCCCGGTTTTACTCCACGGGAAACGAGCAGGTTTGCGCAGCGTGCGGACTCCCGGTGCAGCCTGCCGTAGCTTACCTCACCGCCATCGGGGAGTATCAGGCAGGGCGCATCGGGATTTGCCGGAAAGTGCGACTGGAGAATTTCGTACAGGTTTTCGCTCATGGAGCCGCCTTACGCCCCCTTGTACCGGTTCGGAAGCCACATGATAATCTCCGGGAAAAAGCACACCAGCACGATGCCGATTACCATCAGGAGCAGGAACGGCACAGAGCCCCAGAGGACATCCTTGAGCGGTATGTCGGGCGCAATGCCGTTTATCACGAACAGATTGAGACCCATCGGCGGCGTGATCAGCCCGATCTCCATGTTAATGGTGAAAACCACGCCGAACCAGACGAGATCGATGTTTAACGCCTTCAATGCCGGCATAATAATCGGCGTGACCATGAGAACAATCGCCACCGGCGGCAGCAGGCAGCCAAGCACCAGAAGCAGCATGTTCACCCAGAATAAGAATTCCCATTTGCCCATATGCATGGAGACGAGCCATTGGGCGACGTTTTGCGAGATATGCAGATAACTCATCACATAGGTATAAAGGAATGACATGCCGATGATCAGCATGATCATGCTCGACTCGCGCGCCGTGCCCGAGAGGACAAACTTCATGTCCCTCCATCGCCAGCAGCCGTAAAGCAGTATGACCATCACCAGCGCGCCGAAGGCGCCGATGCCGGCCACTTCCGACGGCGTTGCCCATCCTCCGTAAAGCGCCACCATGATGAGCAGAATGAGGATCAGGAAAGGCAGCAGTCTCGGCAGGGTCGCCAGCCTTTCGCGCCACGAATAGTTTTCGACGGCCAGGAGCCTGGCCGAGTCGGCATGGCCCCGGCCGGCATATGCTTCCCGGCGATCCCGCCATGCGGCATACATGACCCAGAGAGAAAACAGTATGGTGAGCAGGAGGCCCGGCCCGAATCCTCCCATGAAGAGCTTGCCGATGGACTGCTCGGCGGCGAGGCCGTAAAGGATCAGGGTGAGGCTGGGAGGGATCAGAATGCCGAGGGTGCCTCCCGCGGCGATGATGCCCGTTGCCAGACGCGTCGAATAGCCGCGTTGGCGCATCTGGGGAATTCCGGAACTGCCGATGGCGGCGCAGGTGGCCGGAGATGAACCGCACATGGCGGCGAAAATCGAACAGGCGACCGTATTCGCTATCCCCAGGCCTCCCGGCACCTTGTAGAGCCAGCGATTGAGCGAACCGTACAGATCGGCGCCGGCGCGCGATTTTCCGATCGCCGCGCCCATCAGGATGAAGAGCGGAATGGTGAGGAGGGTAAAGTTATTGAGCTCGCTGTATATTGTTTCCGCCACAATGAAGATCTGCGATGCGGGCATGAAAATAAACATGAAGAGCAACGCCACGGCGCCGACCGCAAAAGCAATCGGCATGCCCGAAAACATGAACAGAAAAGTTGCGGCCCCGAAGAGCAAGCCGATGTGCATATTGCTCATTTGTTGCCTCCTTTTAACCCAAGTCCGATGCTTTCCTCAGCCGCCTGGATCTCCGCATCGTGGTGCGCGGGCGCTTCGTCGGGCTGGTAGAGGGCCGGAGTAGTTTCCTCTATGATCTGTATCAGGATCTGCAACGTGAGCGTGGTCATGCCGAACGCCATAAACAGGTAAACGATCCACAGCTTTGGTCCCCACAGGGTGCCGCTTACCCGTCCGTCCGTCCAGGCCTCATGGAACAAGTTCCAGGAACCCCAGGAGATAAAAGCGCAGAAGAGCAGCGAAAATATATCCGCCAGGAACATGCGCCAGCGAGTCCACTGTCTGGGCATAACGCCATCCAGTATTTCTATGGCTACGTGCCCGCGGGTGAGTTGCGTGTGCGCCGCGGCCATGAAAGTCGAGATAATCAGCAGCATGACGCTGAACTCTATCTCCCAGTCGGTCGGCCAGGACAACACATAGCGCACCACCACTTCGAACACCAGTACCGCCGTGGTAACGCAGATTATGATCGCCGACAAGTACCCCATCACGGTATTGAACTGCTTGAACAACCGGCTGACCAATTGCAGGTTTGCCCGCATATCGTATCCCCCCGATGATGATGATCGCTACTTTACTGCCGTCGCCATATCAAGCAGCGCCTGGCCGTTTTTAACCTTCTCCACGAAATCCTTGAAGGCGCTCTGTTTCGCCAGTTCACGCCATTCATTGAATGACGCCTCATCCATGTCGTGAACCGCGGCGCCGGCCTTGGTATAAACGTCTGCCATTTTCTGGTCGTCCTTCCTGCATTCCTCCACACCGAACGTCTCCAGGCTGGCGCCTACGTCCACGATGATCTTCTGCTGTTCCGGAGTAAGTTTGTCAAAAACGTTTTTGGCGATCAGGAGCGGTTCGAGCATGAACCAGAAGGTCTTTTTGCGCGCCGTTGTTGCGTTCTTGGTGAACTCGAACAACCGGTAACTGATCAGCGACGTGCTGGAGGTCAGTGTCGCATCGAGGACGCCGGACTGCATGGCGCTGTAAAGCTCGCTGGACGGCATGCCCGTTATGGCGGCGCCCGCGGTCTTGAGCATCAGATCCATTTCCTTGCTGCCGCCGCGGAACTTCATGCCCTTGACGTCAGCCGGGCGTACGACTTTTCCTTTGGCGGACGCGATGCCGCCGCCCTGCCATATCCAGGTCAGGATGATGATATTTTTGTCGGCGAGGATGCGGGACAGCTCTTTGCCGATGGGCGCGTTCTTCCAGCGCAGTCCCTGTTCGTAACTCGTGACCAAGGTCGGCATCAGGCCGAGATTGGTCTCGGGAATCTCGCCGCCGATGTAGGAGAGCGGCACCAGCCCCATGTCCAAGGCCCCTCTACGCATTGCGGGCAACTGGGCATCGGTCTTCAGCAGGGAGTTTGACGGATAAATTTCGAATTTCAACTGCCCTTTGGTGCGTTTTTCCACTTCAGCGGCAAACTTGCGGCAGATGCGGTCGCGGAAATCGCCCTCATCAATCGTGCCGCCGGGAAATTGATGCGAGATTTTGATGGTCTGCGGGGCCGCTTCCACGGGATGATTGAAAATTACCAGTGAAAAGAGAGAGATAGTGAACAATACGGTGATTAAATTCCATTTTTTAAATGACATATGTCCCCCCTTTTGTACGTATTTTGTATGCGACAATAGCGAATTTATAATACACCGTCAATGATTATTTATACAGAACTACAAGTTTAGTATACTTCTATTTCTTTCAGCAGCCTGTTGATTAGAGAGTCCCTGTCAGCAGCGCCAGCACCACGCCGCCGGCGATTACACTGCTTAACTGTCCGGCAGCATTGGCGCCCATGGCATGCATGAGGAGAAAGTTCTCGAAATCGTATTGTTGACCGAGTCGTTGAACGATGCGCGCCGACATGGGGAAGGCGCTGATGCCCGCCGCACCGATAAGCGGATTGAACTTCTTGCCGGAGAGCAGGTAAAGCAGTTTGCCGAAGAGCACGCCGCCCGCCGTATCAAAAATGAAGGCCGTGAGGCCGATACCCAGAATCAACAGGGTCTCGAGTTTAAGGAATCCGTTGCCGTCCATCGTGCTTCCGATAACCAGTCCGAGAAACACGGTCGATACGTTAACGATTTCGTTTTGGGCCGATTTGCTCAAACGCTCCACGACACGAGATTCCCGCAGCAAGTTGCCGAACATAAGGGTGGCGATCAGGGGCGAGGCCGCCGGCGCCATAAGCGAGACAATAATAGTAACGACGATAGGGAAAAGGATGCGCACCGTGCGGGATACCGGGCGCAGCATATAGGGCATGCGCACTTTGCGCTCGGCATCGTTCGTGAGCGCGCGCATGACCGGCGGCTGGATGATCGGCACCAGCGACATATAACTGTAGGCGGTGACGGAAATGGCCCCCAGCAAGTGCGGCGCAAGTTTCGTTGACACGTAAATCGCCGTCGGACCGTCGATCGCGCCGATGATGCCGATCGAAGCAGCTTCTTTCAGATTGAAGCCCAGAAACAGCGCCAGCATCAACGTGGTGAAGATGCCTATCTGACCCGCCGCTCCCAGCAGCGCCATCTTCGGGTTCTCCAGAAGCGGACCGAAGTCGGTCATCGCCCCCACGCCAATAAAGATGAGCAGCGGGAAGAGTTCCGTCTGCACGCCGGATCTATATAGAATCCCGAGCATGCCTTCCGGCCCGGCAATGCCGGTGAGCGGCAGGTTGACCCAAATCGCTCCAAAACCGATGGGGATGAGCAGCGCCGGTTCGTAGTCTTTGGCAATGGCCAGGTAGATCAGTCCGCCGCCCGTGGCCATCATCACGATGCCTTGCCAACTGAGATGGAGGGGGGCCTGCAATAGTGCGAGGAGGTAATTGATATCCATTACCCTATCACTCCAGTATGAATAGAATATCGCCGTAATCTACGGATTGTCCCTCCCTTGCTTCCACGCCGGCGATCACGCCATCGCGCGGCGACCGGATATCACTCTTCATCTTCATCGCTTCCAGTGCGCACAATCGCTGGCCAAACGAGACTTTATCGCCGGGTTTTACCGCGATGTCCAGGATCGCGCCGGGCATGGGAGTTTTAATCTGTTTAGCCGTCAGATCGAAGCCGGCCGCGACCGACCCCCTGCCGCCGGACGGTTTTTGCGCCAAGGGCGATGCCGTCCGGAGGGGGAGCGCCGCCGGAGGCGGGACGGCCTGGGCATCCGCTTTGGCGGGTATTGTCTCAACGGCAACCCTGTACGACTTTCCATTGACCATGACCGTGAGGGGCGAGGCGGCGGGATCGGCCACCTCTACAATATAGGGTTTGTCATTGACGGTGATCTTTACCCGATGATTCATTTTGCTCTTCCTCTCAAGACAATACGGCCGGCCTTCCACCATGCGCCGTGTCCGATCTCGAGCGCCGCGCCCAACACATTACGCCCGCGCGCGCCGAGTTGAAGCCTGCTCAACGCGATAGCGATGGCCGCAGCCACTTCCTCGTCTTCGGTATCATGAATGACCGCCGGCTCGACGTTAGTCTCATTTTCGGCTTCAGGTTCCGACGGGAAGATTCGCGTAAGCAGCATGATGACGAGGACGACCAACAGGAGGGCTGTAAAGGTAATCACGAATCCAAGCACGCTGATCTGCAACCCTTGCAGTATTTCGTTCAACGCTGCGCCTCCTTTAGAGCGGCATCGTGCCGTGCTTCTTTGCGGGGAGCGAGGCCTGTTTGTCGCGGAGTAATTCAAGCGCGGCGATCAGGCGGGGCCGGGTCTCGGCAGGGATGAGGATATCGTCTACGTGGCCCGCGGCTGCCGACCGGTACGGTCCGGCGAACTTGTCGCGATACTCCTGTACGAGACGCATGCGTTCGCCCTCGGCCCCTTCCTTCATCTGCTTCAGTTCTTTGCCGTAGAGGATATTGACTGCGCCTTCTGCGCCCATCACGGCAATCTCTGCGGTGGGCCAGGCATACACTAAATCGGTGCGGATGTATTTGCTGCTCATCACGACGTAAGCCCCGCCGTAAGCCTTGCGGGTGATGACGGCGAATTTCGGTACCGTAGCTTCGGCGTAGGCGTACACAATTTTGGCGCCATGGCGGATGATGCCTCCGCGCTCCTGCACCGAACCGGGCATAAAGCCGGGACAATCCACAAACGTAAAAAGCGGAATGTTGAAGGCGTCGGCAAAACGCACGAAGCGGGCAATCTTGTCGGACGCGTCAATGTCAATCACGCCGGCGAGATTGAGCGGCTGTTGAGCGATAATAGCAACCGCCTGCCCATGCAATCGCCCAAAGCCTACAATGGCGTTCGGGGCAAAGTACTCGTGCACTTCCAGGAATGAATGATGGTCGAAGATGCGCCCGATCACTTCCTTCATATCGTACGGCATGGCCGGATCGGTGGGTACGAGGGTATTGAGGACGGAGTCCATCCGGTGAGGGTCATCCGTCGGAGGAATGGCCGGAGCCGGCTCGGCATTGTTCGAGGGCAGATAACTGAGCAGCTTGCGGGTCAGTTGGAGTGCGCCCTCTTCATGTTTGGCGGCAAAATGGGCGACGCCGCTGATCATGTTGTGCGTCATTGCGCCGCCCAGCGATTCAAGGTCGATCTCTTCACGGGTGACGGTCTTGATGACATCGGGGCCGGTAATAAACATGTGGCTGGCGCCCTCCGTCATAATGACGAAATCGGTGAGGCCGGGCGAATACACCGAACCGCCGGCACAGGGGCCGAGCATAACGCTGATCTGAGGGATAACGCCGCTGGCCTGCGTATTGCGCCAGAAGAGTTCCGAGTACCCCGCCAGGCTGTATACCCCTTCCTGAATGCGCGCCCCGACCGAGTCATTGAGACTAATCATCGGCACGCCCGCCTCCATCGCCAGGTCCATGATCTTGGCGACCTTCTGCCCCTGCGCTTCGGAGTATGAGCCGCCAAGAACGGTAAAGTCTTGAGCGGCTAAACATACGCGCCGGCCGTTGATCTTGCCGAAGCCCGTGACAACGCTGTCACCCGGGAAGCGCTGATCGGCCATGCCGAATTCGTTATGGCGGTGGGTGATGTAGGAGTCGATCTCCTGGAAGGCGCCGTCGTCGAGCAGCTTGCGGATGCGCGCGCGCGCCGTCATCTTGCCTTTGGCGTGCTGGGCCTCGATTCGCGCCTGACCGCCGCCCTGTTGTATCTTCGTGCGCTCCTCTATTAATCGGGCCATCAAATCCGCATGTCCGCCGTCGGCATGAGAAGTGCCGTTGTTTTCTTTAACAACAGTTTCATCTTGGGTTGGTGGGGCATTGCTTGCTGATGTCATTCCGTTTCTCCTTCAAGGGTCCTCGGAATCGTTGTAAGGCGGGCACTCACCGATTTTGCATGCGTTACTATATTACTTATAATACGAAGTCAATCATTATTTATACGCAATTACTATTACAGTATACTTTCATTTCGTTCTGTTGTATGCTATATAACGATACAATTTTTTACGATTGTTATCGTAACAAGCTAATATTATTTAACATTATTTGAAATAAACGGGCATGGCGCAGACGTTTCGACAGGTCTGTGAGCAGAATTTCTGAGGTGAGCAACAGTGAAGAACAAGAAGAATGGGACGATCAGCTCACGACGATCGGAGCAATTGCGGGAAAGCATTGAGGATCGCATTGCTACCGGCAGATATCTGCCGGGCATGCGGCTCGATGAAGCGAAGATGGCAACTGAATTCGGCGTGTCCCGCACACCGATCCGCGAGGCGCTCATCCAGCTTGCCGCAGGCGGTATGATCGAGATGCAGCCCCGGCGCGGTGCGATCATCGCGTCGGTCAGCCCCCAGCGGTTATTCGAGATGTTCGAGGTGATGGCGGAACTCGAGGCGATGTGCGTAAGGCTGGCTTTACGCCGCATGACTGAGGCAGAACTTAAGACATTGGTGCAAATCCATAAAACCTGCGAGGAAGAACACGATAAAAAAGATACGGATAATTATTATCGCAGAAATGAACAGTTTCATCTGGCAATTTACCGGGCAAGCCACAACGGTTTCCTTATCGAGGAAGCCACAGCCCTGCACCTGCGCCTGCGCCCGTACCGGCGCCTGCAGCTTCGGGTGCGCGACCGGATGCACCGGTCCTTTTCTGAGCATTCGGCAGTTCTCGAAGCGATAACTGCCGGCGATGCCGAACTGGCAGCCGAGCGTATCCGGAACCATATCATCGTTCAGGGTGATCGTTTTGCTGATCTCTTGGCTTCATTGTCTTCGCTGGGATATGTCGGCGAGTCCGCGGCCCACGATAGGGCCCACGATAGGGTTTGATAAGAATCCTTTTTTTGAAAAGGGCTTTGCGCCTGTTACGGTGGAGCGCATTGACCGGGAAGCGGAATTGGGCAAGGGATCCATCTACCTCCATTTCAACACCAGGAAGAGGTATGCGCCCATATCCTGCTGGATGATGTGGACAAATTACAGAGCAGGATATCGGGCCTGCTGCAGGAAGGAAAAGGCGCCGCGGATGGGCTGATCGAGGTTGCGCGCGTTTACGTGGACTTGTTCCTCGCCGACCGGGAGTTATTCAGAATACTCATGTACTTCATGCTGCATGCCGGCGCGCCATGATGATGGGAAGGATCAGTGAATTTGCTGTCTCAAGGCCGGGGAGAGGGCGCCCCTCGAAATTGCCGAATCCTTTTAGACTTGTGAAAAGTACCCGTCTGCGGCGTTTCCCTCGTCCTGCGTTGCTGCGACCCTTCGATTCCTCAGGGCAGGCTCGGCTCGTGACAGGCCCTGTCATGGTGAGCTTGTCGAACCATCGGGGGCCTTGCATCCGGGCACTTTTGAAAAGGCTAAAGTTGTTGAAAACGTTCTCGCACGTTTTGCCCTGGAGGCAGGGTGATTGAATTATCCGGGATGACGAAGAAGGTACATAAGGATTTATGAGATACGAGATACGGAAAGCGGCCGTTCTCGGCGCCGGGGTCATGGGCGCATCCATCGCGGCCCATTTTGCCAATGCGGGGATCGAGTGCCTATTGCTGGATATGGTACCCCCCCCATCGCCGGACGAGTATGACCGCAAGAAGAATGAGGAGGATGCTTCCGCCTGGCGAAGCAGCCTTGCCGTATCCGCGCTCGATAAACTGCTCCGGTCAAAACCGGCCGCCTTCTACACCAGGGAAAATGCATCGCTGATCAGGACGGGTAATTTTGAAGACAACCTCGACTGGCTCCGGGAGGCAGACTGGGTCGTGGAGGCCGTGGTCGAGGATCTGCAGATAAAACAGAAACTCTTTGCCCGGATCGAGAAACAGTTAAAGCCGGGGTGCATCGTTTCCACGAATACCTCCGGCCTGCCCGTCAGGGAAATTGCTGCACATTTCAGCCCCGGATTGAAAGAGA
The DNA here is from genome assembly GCA_964614365.1 of uncultured Syntrophales bacterium. GTDB lineage: Bacteria > Desulfobacterota > Syntrophia > Syntrophales > JACQWR01 > JACQWR01. The sequence goes on from CAZTLA010000006.1 coordinate 31,088, forward strand.
ACTTTTTAGGGACGCACTTTTTCAATCCTCCCCGCTATATGAAGCTCCTGGAGATCATCCCCCTCCCGGAGACCCGACAGGAACTCATCGAATACATGGCTGCGTTCTGTGAGGAGACGCTGGGCAAGGGTGTGGTGATCTGCCGCGATCTCCCCGGTTTCGTCGCCAACCGTATCGGCGCCTTCGATATGGCGACCGCTCTCCGACTGATGGTGGAGAAAAACTTTTCCGTGGAAGAGACGGACGCCGTCATTGGCCCGGTGCTGGGCAGGACGGGCAGTTCCCTCTTCGGGACGCTGGATATCGTCGGCCTGGATGTGGCCCGTCACGTCATAGGAAACCTCCATGAAATGCTGCCCGGAGACGAAAGCCGGGAGATGTTGATCCCTCCGGATTTCATCGACCGCATGGTGGAAAAGAAGTGGCTGGGGAACAAAACGAAAAGTGGATTCTACCGAAAGACGCGGAATGAAAAGGGCGGGGAAGTGAAGATGGTGCTCGATTACCGGCGCATGGAGTACGCGGTGCGGGTCTTTCCCGCCTTCGATTCGGTGAGCCGGGCGAAAAAAGATGGGGAAGACACGGCAGGCAAGATCCGGGCGCTCTTTAACGGCAGCGATGCCGCGGCGGAGCTTGCGCGGGAGTGCCTGTGCCGGAACTTCATCTACGCCGTCAACCGCGTTCCGGAGATTTGCGACGACATCCTGTCCGTGGACCGGGCCATGCGATGGGGATACAACCATGAGCTGGGACCGTTCGAGACCTGGGATGCCGTTGGCGTCCGGAACGCCGTGGCCGCGATGGAGAAGCTTAACCTTGCGGTTCCTGCGAAGGTACGGGAGATGCTGGATGCGGGCAATGACTCCTTCTATGTGAATGATGGGGATGGTCTTCTGGCATATGATTTTGAGAAGAAGGATTACGTGCGTATCCGCAAAAATCCGCGGGTAATCGTTCTGTCGTCCTTGAAAGAACGGGAAATGGTTGTCAGGAAGAGTGCGGGTGCGAGTCTGGTCGATATGGGGGGCGGCGTCGCCTGCTTTCAGATTCACACCAAGATGAACGCCATTGATGACGACGTGATCCGGATGCTTTCCGAAAGCGCCGACATTGTGGAGAAGGACTTTCTGGGCATGATCATCGGCAATAATGACGCCAATTTTTCCGCGGGTGCAAACATCCTCAAAGTATTGGTGGCATGCCAGCAGGGTGAATGGGATCTGCTCGAACAGATGGTGAAGGCATTCCAGGATGTGAATATGCGCCTCAAGTACCTGGCCCGTCCGGTAATCGCGGCGCCTGCGGGACTCACCCTTGGCGGTGGTTGCGAAATTGCCATGCACGCCGCCGGATGCCGGCCCTGCGGTGAGACCTACATGGGGTTGGTGGAAACCGCGGTAGGGGTCGTGCCGGCGGGCGGGGGCTGCAAGGAACTGATGCTGCGCCTGACGGAGGGCATTCCCGCGGGAGTGTTGGAGGCGGGACTGAACTTGCAGCATTTTTATGCCAAGGCCTTTAAAACCATCGCAGAGGCAACGGTGGCAGCCAGTGCGGTGGAGGCGATGGAGATGGGCTATATCAGAAGAACGGAGCATATCAGCATCAACCGGGATCTCCAGTTGTGGGACGCAAAGCAGGTCGTTCTCGGCCTGGCGGGATTTTACCGGAAACCAAAACCGGCGTTGATTCCCGTGATGGGGGAAAACTTCCGGGGACTGGCCGACGCCTTCCTGTACAACATGCGCCAGGGCGACAACATTTCCGATCATGATGTATACGTTGCCCGGAAACTTGCGTACGTCCTTTCCGGCGGCGATTGCCCCGAAGGGACGCTGATCGGGGAACAGGAAGTCCTGGATCGGGAGCGGGAGGCGTTCTTAAGTCTCTGCGGAGAACAAAAAACCCAGGACCGGATCATGCATATGCTCAAGACGGGGAAGCCCCTTAGAAATTAGCCTGCGGCTGAGGTCATCAGGTTGCTGAAAAGTCATTATTGCAGGCTGCTCAAAAATGTCCAGATGCAAGGCCCCCGAAATTCTTCGCCGCGAGGCGTACTTTGACGTACGTTGAGCGGCGAAGAATGAGGGAAACGCAGCGGATGGGCATTTTTCAGCAGTCTGGGGGGAAATCATGAGTGATGCTGTCATTGTTGAATCGGTAAGGAGCGCCTGCGGGCGGTACCGGAAAGGCGGACTGGCGGCGACCAGGGCGGAGGATATCGGCATTCAGGTCATAAAAGGCCTCCTGGCGAGGGTTCCTGCCGTAAGGCCGGACGATGTGGACGATGTGATTGTCGGCTGCGCCTTTCCCGAGGGCGAACAGGGACTGAACCTGGGCCGCGTGCTGGCGCTGGGGGCAGGTCTGCCGGTCAGCGCCGCCGGGATGACGGTTAACCGCTTCTGCGCTTCAGGACTGCAGTCCATTGCCGAAGCGACGGCCATGATCAATGCCGGCTGGGCGGAGGCCGTCATAGCGGGCGGCTGTGAAACCATGTCTCACATCCCCCTGGGCGGGAATATTCTGCGTCCCCATCCGGAATGGGGCGATTTGCCCAACGCCTATGTAACCATGGGTATCACCGCCGAGAACATCGCCGCCGCCTATCACATTTCCCGCGAGGACCAGGATGCCTTCAGTGTGGAGAGCCACCGCCGGGCCTACGAAGCCATAAAGACCGGTAAATTCACCGGGGAAATTGTTCCCCTTCAGGCCGGTCGCTACAAGGCCGCGAGAAGCGGGAAACGAATCCGGGAGAAGGTGGTTTTTGAAATCGACGATGGTGTGAGATGGCCTGCGAGCATGGGGGAATTGGGCAAACTGGCTTCCCCGTTCCGCCGGGGGGGATCGGTCACGGCGGGGAATTCTTCCCAGATGACCGATGGCGGCGCCTTTTCCCTGCTTATGTCCGCGCGCAAGGCCGCAAGGCTTGGGATCAAGCCTCTGGCCAGGCTTACCTCTTATGCCGTGGTCGGCTGCCGGCCGGAAGAGATGGGCGTGGGGCCCACTCTGGCGATTCCGCGGGTTCTGGAGATGGCAGGCGGCCTGACGGCGGCGGATATAGACGTCTTTGAGATCAACGAGGCATTTGCCTCCCAGGCCCTGCACTGCATAAGGGTTCTGGGTATTGAAGACCGGTGGCGGGCGGGCGATGTCAACCCCAACGGCGGCGCCATTGCCCTCGGCCATCCCCTGGGCGCCACCGGGGCAAAGCTTACGACCCAGCTCCTGCATGAATTGAAAGGGCGTCAGACCAGGCGGGGGATTGTTTCCCTCTGCGTCGGCGGCGGCATGGGGGTGGCGGGAATATTCGAACTGATGCAGTAAGTGGTGTTTGCCTGAGTCAGGGGAACGTAAGTCCTATGCTTCTCTCAATTCTATTTGACAGAATGAACATCCTTTCCATATACTCGCACCACTCAGAAAAAATCCCCTCAACGGGGCATGTACAATATACTTCTTTTGGTGTTTAACGGGATGCAGGGAGCCTATTCCAACGAAAGGGAGCGTGCATTATGAAAAAAGGGGGTCTGGTTTTTTCTGTCGTATTGTTTATTCTTTTTGTGGTTACTCCCCGAGAGGGGCTTCCGGCGGCGACGGCGTATTTTCAGGGGAAGACGATCGTTCTGCTCGTGGGCACCAATCCCGGAGGCGGGTACGACAATGCGGCCCGGATCGTGGCGAAGTACCTGCCCAAATATATACCGGGTAAGCCGACGGTTATCGTGCAAAACATGCCGGGGGCCGGACATGTAATCGCGGCCAATTATATCTACAATATCGCCAAGCCGGACGGCCTGACCATAGGAACCTATAACCGGGGCTTGCCTTTTGCGCAGCTCACCAAGGTAAAGGGGGTCAAGTTCGACCTCAAGAAGTATGCCTGGATAGGCTCCATGGCCGTTGAACCTACCGTCTTTTTTATCCGCACGGACCTCCCCTACAAAAACATCGACGATGTCAGGAAGGCCAAGGAACCGATCATCGTGGCAAGCGAAGGGCTGGGAACAACGGGGTATCAGTTCCCCGTTCTTCTCAAAGAATTTGCCGGCATCAACTTAAAAATAATAAACTATCTCACCGGCGCCGACAGCAGGCTTGCCCTCGAGCGGAAAGAGGCCGATGCCCGGGCCGGCTCCTATAGTTCCACGAAGCCCTGGGTGGAACGAGGCATCCTGCGTCCCATTCTCCGAGGCTCGGTGTGGGAAGCGGAAATCAAGAATTTGCCCGTGGACCAGGATCTTACCACCGACAAGAAGGGAAAAACGATCATGGGCATGCTTTCTTCCGTGGATAAAATCGGCAGGCCTTTCATGTGTCCGCCGGGCACACCGCCGAATGTGATGAGCATCTTACGAGATGCTTTTTCCAAGGCAGCCAAGGATCCTGAATTGCTGGAACAGGGGAAAAAGGCGGGGATGACCATGGATTATAGCAATCCTGATGAGTGCATGAAGATCGTGAATTTTGTTCTTGATCAACCGGAGGATATTGTTAAAGAATTCAGTAAATACGTATCGTTCTAAGGGATAGCCGCTCCAGTTGAATCCGGCAGCGAGGGCGTTCCTCGCCGCTTTTTGCGGAGAACTTCAAATGCCGACTGAACGGGAGGAGACGGAAGTACCATGAAAGTCGGGTTTGTCCAGTTTGAGCCGGTTTTCGGAGATATCGGCAGGAACCTTGAAAAGGTCGAGCAGCTTCTCGAAGGGACAAACGCCGAACTTGTCGTTCTTCCCGAGTTGTTCAACACGGGTTATGTCTTTACCTCACGGGAGGAGGCCCTTGAACTTTCCGAAGCGGTACCGGAAGGAAAGACCACGGAGAAGCTCTGCCGGATTGCCCGTGAGAAAAACATCCATATCGTTGCCGGTCTGGCGGAGCGGGCCGGCGAACGCATCTACAACTCTGCGGTCATGGTTTCGCCGGAGGGATACCGGGGAACATACCGGAAGATACATCTCTTTGACGAAGAAACAATCTGGTTTGAACCCGGCGACCGGGGATTTCAAGTCTACGACATAGGAACATGCAGACTGGGGATCATGATCTGCTTTGACTGGTTTTTCCCGGAATCCACGCGTATCCTTGCCCTGAAAGGAGCCGACGTCATTTGTCACAGTGCAAACCTGGTGTTGCCCTTCTGCCAGGAAGGCATGATTACGAGATGTCT
>CAZTLA010000007.1:0-8672 GCA_964614365.1 uncultured Syntrophales bacterium
TGATAATCATATCCGGGTGCTTTTTCGTTGCTGCGCTGATTGCCTGGAGGTATTTTTCCGCTCCCCCCTTATTTATGGAATTCAGTTCGACCTTCTTCCGGAGGATGTTTCGCACGGGAGGAATACCGTACTCCATGGTCACGCGGTCATGATCGTTTATAAAGAGCAGGTGGAACCCTTTCTGTTTGGCCCGGCTTATTAAGGATTCCAGGTCGTATTCCCCGTCGCTGAAGTTTGTGCGCAGGTCTATAATTCCGGGGAGCTGCCGGTAGGCCCCCCTGGGAGAAGCATCGGCGGAAGAAGCGGAGAGGGCGAGGATAATAAGGATGAGGCAGGTGCAGGCGGGAATCTTGTATGGTTTCCCGCTTTTGCGGGGACGGCGCCTGGATTCCCGCCTTCGCGGGAATGACAATAGTGTTGCGATCTCATAAGATTCAAAGGTCTCAAGGGGCGGATGCGTCTTCATGAACCAGCTCCGGGAAAGTCTTTCTCTTTCAACAGGCTTCTGTAAAGTTCCTCTATCTTTGCGAGCATGGAGTCGGCGCTGTAGCTCTGTGCCAATTCCCTTCCTTCTGCTGCAAGCTCCCGCGCCCGCACAGGGTCGGCCAGGAGAGATTCGATACTGTTTGCCAAGGCCTGCGGGTCGGCCGGGGGAACGAGGAGTCCGTTATTGCCGTGGGTGATTAAATCGGTGATCCCGCAAACATCACTGGCAATGATCGGTTTACCGGCTGCCATGGCTTCCACAAGCACCTTGCCCATGCCTTCGTTGAGTGAGGGGAGAACGAATAAGTCAAAAGCCGACATTAGATCAGCCACATCCGGGCGCCAGCCGAGAAACCGGATGTTTTCTTTGATGCCCAGCTTGTTTGCCTCATCGGTCAGTTCGGATTTCAACTCGCCGTCGCCCAATAAAATGAAGACCGTGGCCGGTCGTAGGGCAATGACCTTCGCTGCCGCCGCCAGCAGATGCATATGGCCTTTCACGAGCGTGAGGCGTCCCACCGTTCCCACCGCGGAGACGCCGGCAGGGATTCCTATTTTCTTTCGTGTCTCTTCGGGGTCGAGGGATGAAGGGAGGAACCTTCGCATGTCGACTCCGCTGTGTATGACGGCAAGTTTTTCTTCGGGGATACGCAGAAACCTTACATGATCACTTCTTTCCTGTTCCGTCAGAGCGATGATTTTATCCGTAATGCGGGCAGTCAGTCTTTCGAGAAAGGTATAGAGCGAGGTCTTCCATTTGCCGAAGTAGCCGTAATAGACGTGACCGTGGGGGGTATGGATGATGACCGGCGCCTTGACAAGACGGGCCGCAATTCTTCCCAGAATACCGGCTTTTGAGGTATGAGTGTGGACAATATGGGGCTTTTCCCGCTTAAGGATTTTGACCAGATTCCAGAATGTAAAAAGATCGTGGAGGGGATGAATTCTCCTGACCAGGTGGGGCAATGCTATTATCCGGACGCCGCCTTTTCCCGCTTCCCGTAAATTCTTTGCCGTTGCTTCCGCCTCCGGCTTTTCCATTCGGGATTCCTGTGACAGCCCCTTTATGAGAACCACCTCGTATCCGATTTTGTTCAGTCCCACCACCGTCAAAAAAGTATTTTCCGAAGAGCCTCCTTTATCAAAACGGGTGATGATATGTGCGCATTTGATCTTATCCAATACCGTTCGCCTCTGTTTTTTCGCCCCATCAGCCGCGACGATGCCCGACGTGTCGTGAATACCAAACCTGAAAGACGATCAGATTCCAGATTTGCCATGACGTGTCACGGCGGTTTGCGAGCAAGTCGCCCACCAGCTTTTTTACCGTGGGATAATGAAAAATTCCCTGCCTGACGATAATTTCCGGGGAAAGGTTTTCTTCTATCAGATACTTAAGGCCCGTTTTCAGCCATTGACTGATGGGCATTTCAAAACCCCATTTCGGACGGTTATAGAGGGACGGGGGGAATATTTTCTTAAAGGTTTGAATGAATACATATTTTCCCTTTCCCCGCCTCAGTTTCAAATCGCCCCGTATGGAAAAGGCCAGTTCGCATACCGTGCGGTCGAGCAGGGGAACGCGCACCTCCAGGGAATTGAGCATGCTCATGGAGTCCACTTTCCTCAGCATGTCCTCCGGCAGCGACACCTTGAGATCAGTGTACAACATGCGGTTGACAACGTCGCCGCTGTTGATCCCGTTTAATCTTGCCGACAGGATATTCATTCCCAGATCATGGTCAATCCCATCGCCATTCATTAATATATCGTTCCTTAAGTCCCGGGAAAAAATTTCGTTCCAGGAAAAAAAACGCTCTTCAAGGGTATCGTATTTCGCACCCGTTAAGAATTTTCTTACCTTCCTTATCTGCTCGCCGATTCTTTGGTCGCGGGAATAGGGCAGCGAGAAGAAAAAAGCCTCAATCAGATGCCTGCGGAGAAAGGAGGGCAACAGACGATACCGGGCATAGAGGCCCTCCCCCTTATAGAGTCGATAGCCGGCAAAAAGCTCGTCGCCACCGTCGCCGGAGAGGGCCACCTTGACATGTTTTTCCGTCTCGCGTGAAACGACAAAAGTCGGGATCGCCGAGGAATCGGCGAAAGGCTCATCAAGATAATCAAGAACAGTGGGGATCGCGTCGATAATATCCCGGGACGTCAATTTGAATTCATGGTGATCCGTATTGTTGAAAGCAGCAACATCACGGGCATAGGCCGTTTCATCGAACATGGGCATGTCCTGGTAGCCGATGGAGAAGGTCTTTATCGGTCGGCTGGAGTTTCTGGCCATCAGTCCCACCACGATGCTTGAATCAATCCCGCCGCTCAAAAAGGCGCCCAGCGGAACATCGGCAATCATCTGCATGCGAACGGCATTTTCAACGGTTCGGAACAACTCGTCTTGTAGGGCAGGGAAATCCCTTGCCGTTTTTTCGTCCGACAATGCGCCGTCAATGTCCCAAAATTCCTTTTCTTCAATCTGACCGTTATGAAAAACAATAACGTGCCCCGGCTTCATCTTTCTTATCCCTTTGTACATCGTATAGGGCGCCGGCAGATAATTGAACGTGAGGTACAGGCCGAGGGCGTTCCAATCAATATCCTCCGCTATGCTTCGATCCTGAAGTATTCCCTTAATCTCGGAAGCAAAAACAAGGTTTTTCCCATTCCAGCAGTAATGGAGAGGTTTAACGCCCAGATGATCGCGGTACAGGGAGAGGGTCTGCGATTTTTCGTCCCAGATCGCGATGGCGAACATCCCGTTTAGCTTTTTTACGCATTCCACACCTTCTTCTTCGTAGAGATGTATGATGACTTCGCTGTCCGTGAGGGAACGGAACCTGTGTCCTTTTGCTATCAGTTCTTTCCTCAGCGAGAGGTAGTTGTAAATTTCGCCGTTGAAAACGATCTGGATGGTCTCATCCTCATTGGTCATCGGCTGTCTGCCCGCTTCGGACAGATCTATGATGCTCAATCTTCTATGGCCGAGTCCCACATGAACGCCTCCATGTCCGGCTTTTCGACTTATAAAGATTCCCGAATCATCGGGCCCGCGGTGGAAAAGGGCGGCATTCATGTTTTTGAGAAGGGTTTCTTCCACCCTGCTGCCGTCGGTCGTCAATTTTCCGCATATGCCGCACATAGGTTACCTCTTGATGGGAACGGTAAAATCCCCTCTCATCCCCTCTTTACAAACGGGGGGAAGTTATTTGTGGATCTGCAGCAAATCCATACATTTCTCGAAAACATCATCCGGCGTGATCGCCTCCATGCAAATCGGCTTGTCGCAATAGTCCCGCGGGCAGGGGCGGCAGGGGACATCCTTCTGCACGATGCGGAAGAGATCGGGGGATGTGTAAGGCGAGGCGTGGGAAGCTTCCGAGGGTCCGAAAATGGCAACAAGGGGCGTCCCGACGGCGGCGCCGATATGCAGAGGTCCGCTGTCCGCGCTGATGAGAAGGTTGCAGTGGCTAATGATATAGGGCAACTCCGCGAGGGCCAGCCGGCCGGCAAGATTATCAACTTTATTCTTCATCATGCCTTCAATATGATGGGCGAGATATTCCTCTCCGGGACCACCCAGAAGGATGACTTTCGCTTGGAATGTCCCGATAAGCTTATCGGCAAGGCAAGCAAAATTATCGGGACTCCATATCTTGTTCTTTCTGTCGCTGGCAAAGTTTATCCCCACGGCGATTTGGGGATTGCCTTCTTTATTGGTGAAGATATGCCCCCATTTATTTTCCGCATTCTTATCCCAGAAGACTTCAATGCCTTTCTCGTCGGGAATGCCACCAGCCAGAAGGGCTACGTCAAGCATTGCGTCTACCAAGTGGCGTTGCTGAAATCTTTCCGCCGGCACCCCTTGCGTCAGGAAAAGACTGAACCACCTATGATTGAAGCCGATCTTGATTTTCGCTTTAAGGAAGAGAAACAGAGCTCCCATTTTAAAAGCGCCGGGTAAGGATTGCACGGCATAAAGGTTCATGATGGCGTCATATTCCATCTTTCTCAGTTGCCGGATAAGGTTCATTATAGAGAAGAGATATCTTTTATTTCTCCGATACTCTCTGATGGGAAAAGACCAGACATGATCAACGAAATTGTAGTTCCGGGCAAGCACGGAAGCTTCGGTACTGGTCAGCAGGTGTAGAGAAGCGGCGGGGAAAGCGTTACGAATAGCCCGGATACTTTTTGATGCCAAAACAATATCTCCTATCCCTGCCACAAGTACGATAAGAATATTTTGGCTGTTTTTCCCCATGTACGATGTCCCCAGGCATTCAGGAAGCGTGCTTATTTTACGCACCATGACTTTCTGTCGTCACGGCATTTCTTCAAAAAGATGGCAGATAAATCAGATTCGAAATTAAGAGAAGATTTCTGCACGCATATAATCCTTTCCCGTCATTTAAGCAAGACTTAAACGGATCGCCCTCGCCGGCTACCAGGCAAATTCTCCGTCATCGCGGGGTATTTCTCAAGCAAAGGATCTGTCTTAAAAAATAAACAAAATGCACAAATATCTCGTACACGCGAAACGAATACTTCTGTTTTGCAGTGTCTGCATTATTTATGTATTGCTTTTGTGCCAGGATTTGCGAGGGCGGGAAAAAGGTGCTGCATATGAATTTGTATTTTTCTCCCAGCCCCTTATTCATTGCCAAGTATACCAAATAACTACTGCCCCGGATTCTGTAATTTCTTAACTGCAGGGAAAGGAAGAGTTTCTCGCCCAGTGTCATGGTGGGAGGTTTCAGTCTGCGCGCCGTCTCGGAGAGGAAGGTCAGGGAACTGTAATGAATAACAATGGCGAGGCCGCAATAGACGAGGCGGGAAAGGTTAAATCGCTTGCTTTCCTTGATAACAATATTCCAGTCAATATGTTCTTCAGAGCGGTGAGGAGAGGAGAGGAGGGCTTTCCTGTTGATAGGGTTTAAGGTGCCGCGTGACCGGAAAGCCGCAGAGCGGTTTATGAGGAACTGGAATATGTCATAGATGAGTATCAGACGATCGAATGAGTGTCCTACCCTCATGGCGTGTTCACAGAGGTATATTACGGTATGCTCGGGAGAAAGTATCCGCGCATCGGTATCAGCAATCTTTGAGGGAACTGCTTTTTCCCAAATTCGCTCTATATCCACGCAGCCTGCAAACATTGTGGCGGGAGTTGATGTATTAACCGTGTGCCAATGTATGTGGAGATTTACGAAGGCCTGTCCATCTTTCCGGTAATCGAGACTTGCCAGGTATCCTGGAGGATTATTGATCGCTCTGCTTGCCACACTATCGCGCGGGAGGTATCCCATTAAAAAGAGACAGTGATCAACCTCAAGGAGATCATCCTTCTTAATCAGAATATCAATGTCGGACATGTCTCTCATGCCGAGACTTGGATAGTCGTGTTCCAGCAGTGACAGCCCCTTGAGAACGATAAACGGCAGCCCCGCCTGGTTAAATTTGCTTAACACCCATTTGGCATGACCAAGGGTGAGCATATTCTTCTTCACGTTGGCGCTGTAAGAGGAGGAGAGGCATTGGTAGTCTTTGTAAGACACCCGATCTTGAAGACCGTATTTTTTCAGGTAATAAAAAACTACTCCGGCCAAACCCTCTCGAAATGCTTTGGCAATGAAAAGGTTCCCGTTGATATTTTTCAGACAGAGATCCCTGTGAAATTCATTTTCACGGATTTCAGCAAAGATCAACTCTCGGAGCAGATTATCCTCGGCCTTCAAGACTATAATATCCGCATTTCCTGTAAGAGGGTTTTTGCATAATAACCTTAAGATGCAAGAAGAAAGCGCCATGAATATCGAGATTACGCTAATCGAAATTGCCGAGATTATCAAGGGAATTCATTGATAGCACATTGAACAGGCTACACAAATATCTTGACATCGCCAAGATATCAGCGGTAAAAGAGCGTGCCACATGCGTATAAACGTAAAGCAAGAACTTCATAGGGAGAACAGTGATGTATTTAGAATATTGGGGATTGAAAAAGTTCCCTTTTGAGAATGTTTCTGACCCGGAGTTCATTTACTACTCAAAAGAGCATGAAGAGGCGTTGACACGGTTACTTTATGCCGCCATGAGGAAAAAAGGGGCGGCACTTCTTACCGGGGAACTCGGTTGCGGTAAAACAACCATGAGCAGGGCCTTTATACAGCGACTTTCCAGTACTACCTTTGATGTCGGTTTGATTACCAATCCATCTCTTTCCCCCATGGATTTCTTGAGGGAAACACTAAATCAATTTAGTTTGGATTCCACGGGCTCTTCCAAAGTCAGCCTTTTGAATGTATTGAATGCCAAGTTGCTCGCTAATGCGGAAAAGGGCATAATCACTATAATGATTATTGATGAGGCGCAGGCAATTTTGAGGGAAACAATTGAAGAAATCAGATTACTATTGAATTTTCAGCTTGATGAGAGTTTCTTAATTACCTTCATTCTTATCGGGCAGCCGGAATTTAAAGATATGATCAGAGAATTCAAGCAGTTTGATCAACGAATTGCCATCAGATATCATTTAAATGCACTGAGTCGGGAGGAAACGGGGAAGTACATTGCTTTTCGTCTGAATAAAGCCGGGCAGTCTAATAAGATATTTCCTGAAGAGGTGATCGATCAAATATACGCTTATTCCGGGGGTGTACCGAGGAAAATAAATAATGTTTGCGACATCGCACTTTTGGCTGGGGCCGGCTCCAAATCTGCAGTAGTAGTCAGCGAAATCATAAAGAAGGTTGTAACTAACTCGCTTTGAAGCGGAATGGCGAGATGTTGAAGGATCAATTCGTAAACAATATGGTTAATTGCCGAAGAGGGCAATCTTGTCTTCGGATACCCCGTCAACAATACTCAAAACATGATTTTCTGATAAATTTATCTGTTTATCTTCAAAAACTCTTTTCCCGTGGCAGTCAAAAAGTAATTTAATTACAGGCTTAAGGGGATTGCACTTGTTTGCAGCCAGAACCATGCCGATAGCATTATTATTAAGTCTAACAAAGTTTCCAACAGGGTAAAAGGACAACGTGTCCAAAAGCCCTTTTATTATTTTATCGGAGAACTGAGTATGTTTTGATTTTAGTAACTCCCTTATTGAGTCACATTGCATTATTGCTTTCTTATGGGGGCGGTTATGCGTCATTGCCTCAAAGGAATCGCTGATGCCAATTATTTTTGCGTATTCGTGAATTTCATCCCCTTTTGCTCCTTCGGCATAACCTTGACCATTTTCCCTTTCATGATGTTGGTAAATTGCGGCCAGAAAGTTTTGTCTCTGAGAATTCTCTTTAAATTGCATCAAGATATCTTTTCCTATCTCCGGATGCCTTTTTATGCAGGCAAACTCGCTTCCTGTTAATTTTTCATGTTTGTCGACAATAGGTTCAGGAATTTTAAACATTCCCACATCATGGAGAAGCGCAGCCAAGCCGAGTTCGCCCAAATTTAGGTGATCGTACCCCATGTTGCGACCGATATGGAGAACGTATACCATGGTATTAATGGGATGGTAGATACGATATTCCGCATCATTTTCGTACTTCAGGGTTAGTCTGTGCAAAGCATTCAGGTCAGGCATCGAGAGAATTTTGTTGATGATAGTGAGACCGGACTCAATCCAGAAGGGGTTGTTTTCATAAATCTTCATTCTTACATATTGTAAATACTCGCATACAGCCGTATAAATCTTGCTGGCTTCTTCTGCGCAATCTTCTTGTTCCGGGAAGGAATCCTTGTCCTCGGGAAGGATGAGTGAATTTTTTCCAACCGCAAGTTTGAGATCTTCCCAGTCACTCAAGCGAAACAAATCAAGCGGCGATGCTTCTATTGGCTGGTAAGCGTTCTTACCTGCGTCGATCTTTCTCAGGATAGCGGATAACACCATATCATGCTCCTTTAATAATAACACAGTTCTATACACCTCCCTGAATCTCACGGGGCGTATAGATTCTCAATCCGGTTATTAATCGTCATAATAGAGTGAAAACTTTAATAGAACTTAGAAATAATTTTCTTTTATAGTTTAATAGGGCAACTGGCATGGAACTTGAATGTCTTTATAAATATAAGTCGGCGGGTTTAGTATGGTGTTTTTCATTGCGGATGTCGGATGAGAACACCGATATAAATATGGTTTTGATTAAATAAATATTGACTTTAGCGGGTAT
>CAZTLA010000007.1:8682-34183 GCA_964614365.1 uncultured Syntrophales bacterium
AAGAAACGCAGGCTGTCCATGAGTTCAGTGATGAGCAGAGACAGAAGATGCAAAAAGAGATTGCCGGTATGAGTCGGGTGACGGAAAACATCGTGTTTACCGAGAGAAACGGTGTTCCGGAGTATATTATCGGTCCCGGTGATGTCCTGACCATTAATTTCTGGGAGGGGACCAAGGTTAATCCCTATGAGTGTATCGTCAGACCGGACGGCAAGATATCATATTCCTTCATGGACAATATTACCGTCAGCGGCCTTACGGCAAATGAGGCGACTAAGTTGATAGCGGAAACGCTGAAAAAGTACATCAGATATCCAAGGCTTGAGATTATCGTAAAAGAGTTCAGAAGTAAAAGCGCCCTGCTCTTCGGTCAAATCAATGTCCTCCAGACCGGCACATCGGGGCCGGGGAAATATCCCCTGAAAGGGAAAACATCAATTCTCGATCTGATCGTTTCGGCCGGGGGGCCGATCACGGGACGCGGCGGCAGTGTAACAGGCCGGGAAACGGTTATCGTGGGGCAGGAGGCGGGTAACGCGGATCTCCGCAACGTCGAATTGATCAGGAAAGGCAAGAGGTATACCGTTAATCTGTACAACGCCATGTTCAAGGGAGACGGTTCACAGAATGTATTAATCGATAACGGCGATATGATTACGGTGCCGGAACTCCCCACCTACGGGGAGAAGGTATATGTATTCGGCGAAATCCGTAATCAGGGGATATACAGACTGAAGGACAGCGCTGATCTGTTGTCCTCGATCGCCCTTGCCGGCGGGACCTCGGCTGTCGCCGTAAAAACGGACATTAAGATCATACGGGGATATGGGCAGAGACAAGGAAAACCGATTATCTTATCGGCCAATCTGGACGATATATTGAAAAGGGGAGACATTGCCCAGAACATCAAACTTCAAGAAGGCGATCTGGTTTACGTGCCCCGAAGGGTTATCGGGGATATCAATGAATTTATCGTCAACACGGTGCCGCTGCTTGACTATTTGTTGAATTATCCGAGGTCGTACACGGATTCATATTTCTTAGATCCGGCTAATAAGCTGCGTTATTGATGTTGCGAACGATATTGCATAGGTAATTGGAGATTTTTCACGAATGACAGAATACGATCTTAATCTAAGAGAGTCCTGGCGGGTTATAAAAAAAAGAAAATTCATTATCGTTTTTACGATCGCCGCGATGGGATTCTTCAGTTTCATTTTTACCACCATGGGAGCGCCGACACCGTTATTCAAGGCGACCGCCAGCGTTAAGATCGAAAAAAGCGCTTCCGTTACGGGACTCTATTTACAGGCCATTTCGTCGTCTTCAACGGATTATATGGAGACTCAGGCAGCCATGATAAAAAGTTATTTTATCATGGAGGTGGCGGCCAAGAGGCTTGGTCTGATACCCGATGATCTGTCTTCGGAACGATTGCGGGCAAATAGCGATTATCTCAACATCATCCTGGATTTGAAAAAGAAGGTGGAGGCGGAAAAGGAAGGCAATACGGACATCATCAACATAACGGCAAGCTCCGATGACCAGAAATTTGCCCGCAATCTGGCCAACACTGTTGCTCAGGTTTATAAGGAAGAACATATTATTGAAATGAATAAGAGAACCATAGAATCCAAGAAATTCATAGAAAGGCAATTAATTGCCGTCAGGGAGCGGGCAGATGTCTCCGAAGACCAGGTACGCCACTTCCGGCAAAGCAACAAATTAATATCTCTGGAGGCTCAGTCTGCAAACATGCTTGGCGAGTCTGTAAGGCTGCGGGCGGCCTATGAACAAAATAAGGCCATCCACGACAAAATCGGCGATGTAATCAAACTCCTCGACGGCAATGAAGACAAACCCCTGACTTTCAAAACAAGTTATTATTTTGACGAGGCCGCGGCTCCTTTCAAGATCCTCAATGAGAAACTTGTCCAACTTATGCTGGAAAGGGACATCCTCCTCCTTACCTATACGGAAGACTTTCCGCAGCTTCTGGTAATTAGAAAACAAATCCACGAGATTACGGGCAATATGAAATCGGAACTCTTTGCCCAAAGGAAATTTCTTGCCGCCGCCATAGACGCTATCGAGAAGCAGATCAGCGGGATAGACAGTCGGCTTGGGGGACTCCCGGAAAAGGGTCTGGAACTGGCGAGACTGGAACGGGATGTGGCCATCAATAGGGAAGTTTACACCATGCTGGAAAAGAAATATCAGGAATCGCTGATACAGGAAGCAGAACAGATAGATGAAGTCCAGATAGTCAAGCCGGCCCTTCTGCCGACGGTCCCCGTCAATCCGCCAAAAACAGCGCCTAATACCGTCATGGGAATCACCATTGGACTGATTTTAGGCGTTGTCTTTGCCTTTTTCGTGGAAACCTTTGATACATCCATCGCTGCTATTGAGGATGTTGAAGAGTTGCTTGGCGTGAGCGTCCTGGGGATTATCCCTTTCATTAAAGAAGATGATATTAAAGAGGACCTCCAGGAAAAATATCCCGGTGAGGCGACTGAAGAAGCAACGAGGATGCGATTCAGGCTCATTTCCCATTTTCTACCGAAATCTACCGAAGCGGAAAGTTACCGGGCTTTGAGGACAAGCCTGCACTTTAAGAGCGCGGAAAATAACATGAAGGTTCTCCTGTTTACCAGTTCTTTCTCGGAAGAGGGGAAGACCATGGTAACTACCAATATTGCCATTGCCATGGCGCAGGCCGGCAACAAGGTGCTCCTGGTGGACGGAGATCTCCGGAAACCCGCTATTGCGCGCACATTCGGCATCAACCGCATCCCCGGTTTGACTGACATAATTCTGGGCAATTATGAGTGGAAGGATGTGCGCAGAACAATTGCGGACATCATGATGGGGGAAATAAACGTCGATGACATTATTGCCACCCCTGGCTTGGACAATCTCCACATCATCACCGGCGGGAGCAACGTTCCCAACCCCGCCGAGATCGTCAGTTCAAGGGGTATCGTGGAGTTCATAAAACAGGTCCGGGCCGAGTATGACATGGTGCTTATAGATACCGCACCTATTCTTGCGGCTACCGATGCGGCTATCTGGGGTTCAAGATCCGACGGCGTAATTATGGTTTATCAGGTGGGGAAAATTGCCAGAGGGGCGCTTAAACGCGCCAAGGCGCAACTGGATGCCGTAAAATCGAAAATCGCCGGCGTTGTTCTCAACGGCCTCAAGGCGGAGATAAGTCCCGATTTTGGCTACCCCTATAAGTATTTCTACTACTACGGCGATTCAGCGGAGCATAAAGCATCACAGAGTAAAAAGGATAAGATCAAATCATGGTTTAAGGGCCTATTTCTTAAAAGTCGTCCGAAACGGAGAACACACAGCAGGGAAGCAAATCCCTCGCGTCCCGGTAAATAAAGCCGATAAGTTGCCCCTTTATTTTGTGCCTGTTTATGAAATACTATAAAAAATGACATCAAAATTCCGCCTGTTCTTCGTGATTGCCGTCCTGACATTGGCGGGTGTAATTTTCGTCATGAAAGTTCCCACCGTCATCGCATTTACCGTTCTTACCACCATAGGCATCGCTTTGTTAAGCATCGTCAGGACCGAGCTTGCCCTATATATCCTTGTCATTTCCATGCTCCTCGGCCCCCAGTTTATTGTGGGGGATGCCACCGTGCTGCCAGGCCGCGGCAGGGCCGGAATCACCCTAAGACTGGACGACTTTCTCATCGTTGTCATTGGGCTTTGCTGGTTTCTGAAGACCGCTATCAGGAAGGAACTGGGACTTTTTTTAAGGACGCCTCTGAATAAACCCATTGCCCTTTACTTCCTTATCTGCCTTTTTTCAACGTTGCTGGCCTCTCTTATGGGGCGGGGACGGGGGTACACGGGATTATTTTTCGTATTGAAGTATTTTGAATATTTCGTCGTCTATTTCATGGCGGTAAATCATATCAAGACGCGAGAGCAGATTGAAAGATTCATCTTTATCATGCTGATAGTCTGCTTTATCGTTTGTCTTACCGCCATTTATCAGATACCGGCCGGCGGACGGGTTTCCGCGCCTTTTGAAGGCCCCGAAGGGGAACCTAATACCCTGGGAGGGTATCTTGTCCTGATGCTTTCCATTGTTTCCGGCCTATTATTGGCGGATGTCCCGGCAAAACGGAAAGTTTCCTTAGCCGTGCTTGCCCTGGCCATTGTAGTTTCCCTGGGGGCCACACTCTCCAGAGGCTCCTGGGTGTCTCTCCCGCCGATGATTATGACGCTGTTATATTTCAGCAAAAAAAAGATGATGCTTATTGCCGTCATGCTCGCCATTATTTTGCTGACGCCATTTATTCTGCCCACGACGGTCAAGGACAGGGTGCTCTATACCGTCGGTCAGTCAAAGGAAACGGGCCAGGTGGAGATCGGCAAGGTAAGGATTGACACATCAACCTCGGCCCGGTTGTACACATGGCAAAATATCTTGACGAGAGACTTTTTAAAACACCCCCTCATAGGCTATGGGGTCACCAATTATGGATTTGTTGACGCGCAGATTCCGCGGGTACTTATTGAAACCGGCGCTCTCGGCCTTGCGGCATTTTTTGTCATGCTTTATGCGATTTACCAGAATGCCCTGCGTGCATTTCATAATGTTTCAGATCCTTTTTTTCGCGGGATTTCCCTCGGTTATCTGGCGGGATTTGCAGCCATGCTTGCGCACTCTATCGGCGCCAACACCTTTATCATCGTCCGGATTATGGAACCATTCTGGTTTCTTACGGCCATGATAACGATGATACCTAAAATAGAGATGGAGGCTATGGGGAAAAACCTCTCCTAAAAATCATCAGTTGATTTTTGAACTTTAAACAGCTAAGTGTTAATAATGACAACGGCAATTAAATTAAATCTTGGTTCGGGCGGCAGGCCATTAGACGGCTATGTCAATGTAGATGTAAATCAGAAAGCTCCCGGGGTAAATGTTGTTCACGATTTGGATCAATATCCGTGGCCCTTTGAATCTGATTCCATAGATGAAGTGGTAATGTCCCATTGTCTCGAACATCTGATGGATCACAACAGGGGAATCCGGGAAGTTCACCGGATCTTGAAAAATGGTGGGATAGCGAAAATAGGCGTGCCTCATTTTACCTGGCAGTACGCATATGGCGATCCTACGCATAAGCATTTTTTTGGCTACTTAACTTTTTTTTATTATGCTCGCGATTGCGGCTACTTTGATTTCAAATTTTCATCCTGTAAAGTTAGGCTGATCTTCGGCAAGAGGCTTTCCATCTGGAATATTATTCTCGAGCCAATTTTTAATTTAATGCCGAACGTATATGAGCAGAGCCCTTTAAGGGTATTTCCCGCTCTGCATGTTGAGGCAACTTTGACAAAATAATTTATGACTGACTCAGCGTCCACACATACACAAGAACCGCTGCTCATCATCGAGCCCGGCCGCACGGAGAAAAACTATTGGGCCGATCTCTGGCGTTACCGGGAGCTTTTTCTGATCCTGGCCTGGCGCGATATCTCCGTACGCTACAAACAAACCATAATAGGGATTCTCTGGGCTATTATCAGGCCCTTTCTTACTATGGTTGTCTTCACCGTCATTTTTGGCCGAATCGCCAAACTCCCCAGCGAGGGAAGCGCGCCTTACGCACTGATGGTCTTTGCCGCCATGCTCCCCTGGTCTCTTTTCTCAAACGCACTGACGGAATCATCCAACAGTCTTATCAGCAACGCCAATCTGATCGGCAAGGTTTACTTCCCCAGACTGATCATCCCCGCGGCGACCCTGGTAACCGCTTTCATTGATTTTCTCATCAGTTTCATTATCCTGGTCGGAATGATGGCCTATTATCAATTTGCGCCCGGATGGCGCCTGCTGTTGCTGCCGCTTTTCATCATCATGGCCTTGCTTGCCAGCCTGGGCCCCGGCCTCTGGATTGCGGCGCTCAATGTGAAATACCGGGATTTCCGCTACATCATCCCCTTTGTGGTGCAGTTCGGTCTTTATGTTTCTCCGGTGGGATTCAGCAGCAAGGTGGTCCCTGCGCAATGGCGGCTGCTTTACAGTCTCAATCCCATAGTAGGGGTGATTGACGGTTTCCGCTGGTGCATCCTGGGCGGCGAAAGCCCCATTTACATACCCGGCTTCATGCTCAGTCTTGCGATCATTACATTCTTCCTCTATCTGGGCGTATCCCGTTTCCGCAGGATGGAAAAAGCCTTTGCAGATTTGATATAGAAGTTTTCAGGTTGAAGGGGACAAAGTTTCAATATTGCGTATCCTTGCAGAAGAGAATTATCCGCATATTGCCGGAGGTGGCGTGCATGCGGTGATCGTCCATTACGTTTTTATTGACTTTGTGCATAATTCTATTTATGATGCACAAAAAATAAATATTTCGAGCATCATGAGTGGGCAATGTTAAGAGATATCGTCCTTCTTCAAAAAAGAGAAATAGAAAACCGCTCTCAAGAAGCCTATGTAGAACGGAAGATATCGCCCCCCTGGAACCTCGGAGATGATCTGATCAAGATTATTTCCGGTCCGCGGCGAGCGGGTAAGTCGTTTTACGCCATTCACCTGCTTCAGCAGACCGGCTCTTATGGCTACGTCAACTTTGATGATGAACGGTTGACTGCCGTGGAAGATTACGATGAAATCGTCAGTGCCGTAAACACCGTCTACGGCAATCCACGCTACCTGTTTTTTGACGAAATTCAGAATCTTCCCCGCTGGGAAATGTTTGTCAATCGCCTGCAAAGGCAAGGAATCCGGCTGTTGATTACCGGAAGCAATGCCAATCTGTTCAGCTCGGAGCTGGCAACGCATCTCACTGGCCGTTATGCTGCTGCTGTTTTGTTCTCCTTTAATTTTAGCGAATATCTGGCGACCTCGGGCGAGCAGCGGACGGAAGTGGAGAAAAAGGAGGCTCTAAATGCGTATGCGGAGCAGGGAGGTTATCCGGAACCCCTGCTCAAGAAGATGGACCGGCGCGATTATCTGCGCACGCTTCTACAGTCCACCCTGTACAAAGACATCGTCAAACGGTTCAAGATCAGATCGGTTCAAGGGATCGAAGATCTGGCCCTCTATCTGATGTCGAACATCGCACGAGAGTATTCATTCAGCGCCCTTTCCGGTGTGACGAAGTGCCGCAGCATTCACACTATTGATAAATATATCCGCTATCTTCAGGAAGCCTATCTTGTCTTTTCGCTCCCGCGCTTCTCATGCAAGCTGAAGGATCAGATGGGTTTCAATAAGAAAATTTACTGTACCGATAATGGCCTGGCGGTGTCGGCAGGCTTTCGTTTCAGTGCAGATAGGGGGGCGCTTTATAAAAATCTGGTGGCCATCGCTTTGAGGAAAGAAGAAATCGCCGGCAGGATTTCGCTGCTCTATTGGAAGAGTCCGCAGAGCGAAGAAGTGGATTTTGTCGTAAAAGATGGCGTGCAAGTTTCGCGGCTGATTCATGTCTGCTTGGACATTTCAAATCCGAAGACACTGAAGAGGGAGATGCGGGCGCTGATTAAGGCCTCCCAGGAATTGCACTGCGATGAGCTGTTTCTGCTCAATGACTGCGTCAACCGGACAGAGACGTTCCAATGGCAGGATGCCAAGCGCCAAATCCGTCTGATGCCATTGTGGCAATGGTTGGAGAAATAGGAGATTGAGGTTATAAGTTTCAATCCTTAACCACTTAACCATAAAACTTTACAATAACTTATGTCCGACATTGTCATCAAAGCTGAAACCATCGGTAAAAAATATGTCATCGGCCACCAAGCGGAAAGGGGCGGCTATACGGCTCTGCGCGATGTGCTGATGCAGAGTGCGCGAACTCTCTGGAACAAGACTAAAGACCTGGCAATGGGAAGACCTATCATCCAGGGTGACACAACAGAAGAGGTGTGGGCGCTCAAGGATGTGAGTTTTGAGATCCGCCGCGGAGAGGCCGTGGGCATCATCGGCCGCAATGGGGCCGGGAAAAGTACGCTATTGAAGATTTTGAGCCGCATTACCGAGCCCTCTGCCGGCAGAATCACCATTAAGGGTCGCGTAGCCAGCCTGCTGGAGGTGGGTACCGGTTTTCACCCGGAACTAACCGGGCGGGAGAATATTTACTTAAACGGCACTATTCTGGGCATGACCCGATCCGAGATCAAGCGCAAATTCGATGAGATTGTGACCTTTGCTGAGGTGGAGAGATACCTGGACACTCCCGTGAAGCGCTATTCTTCGGGAATGTATGTGCGGTTGGCCTTTGCTGTGGCGGCGCATCTTGAACCTGAAATACTGATTGTTGATGAAGTCCTCTCTGTCGGCGATGCGCAATTTCAGAAGAAGTGTTTGGGAAAGATGGAAGAGGTGGGTAAAGAGGGGAGGACAGTGTTGTTTGTGAGTCATAATATGGTAGCGATCAGACAATTATGCGATCGGGCGATAGTTCTGGCAAATGGTTTTATCGCTTGTGACACCTTAGTTCATGATGCTATTTCTTTCTATATGCAGGAGGCAACGAAATGTCCTGCTGAAGATAAAGCTTTTCGCCATATAAAAGGAGATGGTCGTGCCCTGATTGAATTTGTGTCAATTAATGCCGGCACCAAAACTGAAGCCTTGATTGCTATTTTTGAACCTATTACCGTAACGATCACCTATATGATTGTCCAACCCATAAATACAATGGAATTCTTTCTTCTGATTTACTCAGCGGATGGAGAAGTTGAGAGCAGTATTTTTCAGAGAGATTCCGGAGCTTTCGTACATCCGGATGGCAAAAATGGTAAAGTAACGGTGACCTTTATGAATCATCTCATGCCGGGGGAATATTCTATTTCTGCTGGTATTTTTGATGGCGCAAGGGATTTTGTGGATTGGGTTGAGCAGGCGGGATCATTTAATGTAGAACCCATTTTTCACGATGGCCAAAATTACGACCACCGTCTTGGCAAAATGAGTATTTTGGCAGAATGGGGAAAACAAAAAGAATGATATCCTTCTTCAAAAAGTTCATTAAGGCTATTGCGCGGATAGTATCAGAAGCTCAAATTATTACGCTGCTTTCTCGGGCAATAGACCACAACAAGCGGTATCATTTGATTAAACAGTTGAAAAGCTGTGGCAGCGACTTTTCGATTTACATGCCCCTTATAATTCAAAATCCTGAGAATGTTGAAATCGGAGATCAGGTTTCTATTGCGCCATTTGTACATATGTGGGGGTTAGGCGGCATAAAGATTGGAAGCAGGGTAATGATTGCTTCCCATTGCGCTATTACATCCCTGACACATGACTACACGCATGAACACATGCACACAACACAGTTGCATGGATTGGTATGCATTGAGGACGATGTTTGGATCGGAGCTCACTCAGTTATTTTGCCTGGCATAACAATCGGCAGAGGCGCCGTAATCGGTGGGGGCGCTATTGTTACCCATGACGTTGCGCCCTTTACGATTGTAGTCGGATCACCTGCCCGACTGCACAAAAAAAGATTAACAACTAAAGGTGGATAAAATGTCCCATCACAATGTATCAGCGTTTTGTACGGTGGGTTTCCACAGAGGCTTACAGTATGATTAAGAGTCCCTTGCGTGCTTTCGGGAGGCTATTTGTTCCACCTTCAACTTTATGGCGCTATCGGGAATTTTACGATGCGACCCTGTTTCAGTTCAAATCCCTGGCCGGACGAGTTTGCAGGCTTTTTTATCGCCCGCCTCTACCGCAGAATAAGGGAAACGCAGTTTATCTTCACCTCGGGTGCGGATCGGTTAACCATCCCCAATTTATCAATATAGATATTTTGCCTGCACCACATATCCATTATGTGCGGAGCGTTGATAACCTGTCCAACTTCAAAGATTGTGGGGTGGACCTGATCTACGCATCTCACTGTCTTGAGCATTTTCCGTTGCGTGCAGTGCCTGAAATACTGAAAGAATGGTACCGTGTGCTTCGACTAAATGGCATTCTGAGGCTATCCATTCCTGATTTCGACCTACTACTGAAAATTTACGTTGAAAACAACGGAGACATATTATCTATTGTCGCACCTCTCATGGGGGGACAGAATTCTATTTATAATTACCATAAGACGATTTTTAATACGGGTTCATTGACTTGCTTACTGAAGTCAGCAGGATTTCATACAGTGCGCCGTTGGCTCCCCCATTCTTCAGAACTCACAACACTTGATGATTGGTCCGCCCGATGTATTGTTTTTAACGGGAGAGAATATCCGGTGAGTCTAAATATTGAAGCTGTAAAATGATGGCCCAAAGTCAGCTCGCCTTAAATGGTGATTTATTACCTTGCGGAGGGAGTATTTTAGATTAATGCTATTGGAGATATCGATAGATGCGTTGCCCTAAGATTGATGAATTACCATCTCCGCCAACGGGTAAGGTCGGCTGGCCTTGGACGGAAGAATCAATCCAACTGCCTGATGAGCCTGTATGGCCAAAGATCAGTATTGTCACGCCAAGTTTCAACCAAGGGCAATTTATAGAAGAAACCATACGCTCTGTGCTTCTTCAAGGCTATCCCGATCTCGAATACATCGTTATTGACGGTGGTTCTGCGGATGGTTCCGCGGACATTATAAGGAAGTATGAAAGATGGATAGCCTATTGGGAGAGCAATCCCGATAGGGGACAGGCGCATGCGATAAATAAGGGCTTTCGAAGGGCAACTGGTGAAATTGTAGCCTGGCTTAATTCCGATGACTATTACGAGAAAGCGATTATGCAACAGGTGGCGGATGCTTTTAAAAACAATACAGATGCTGATTTTATTTATGGGAATCTCAATATTGTGGATATGAATGGTGCATGGCTTGGGGGATTTAAAAGCGGTGAGGCGACTATGATAGACAGATTATACCATAGCGGTATACCGCAGCCTTCTTGCTTTTGGAAGTCATCGGTATTTCAGGGAATGGGCTATCTTTCGGAAGGTTACAACTATGTGATGGACTATGAGTACTGGTTAAGGTGTGGCGTTAAAAAGAAATTCATGCATATTCCTATATTGCTGGCCAATTTCCGCACTCATGCGATGTCAAAGGGTGTATCGCAATCAATTAAATTTCTTGAAGAGTGTGTGGAAATGATGGAAAAATTCTATATAGGACCACCTTCTCCACCTGATTATTTGATTCCCCATAAAAATAAGGCTCTATCTTACTGGAATGAGGAACTTGCCAGAAAATATTACGATAGTGGATTTCGTAATGATGCCCGCAGGTATTTCCAAAAAGCTATTTACTTAACGCCTTTCCGTTTTAGAAACATTCTCTTGTTTGCTTACATTATTGATGTCTTAACCGGGGCCAATATTATTCTCTTCCTAAGAAGGATAAAAAATATTAAGCGCCTCAATAAAGCATTTAGGAGGGATTCTCCTCAAGACAATAAGCGCTTATGATAATTCTTTTTTCCGGCTACCATAACCAATATTTTCTTACCATTACCGAATATATGGAAAATGCGATCAGCTCTTTGGGGCATGAGCTTTTTGTTTTTGATGATCGCAGACATATTGTTCCCGGAAGGATCAGGAAGAACAGCCCCTGGTTGCATCGCTTCGATCTGGAGCACATCAACCGGCAGTTGATTCGTCTTGTTTCCAAGGTGATGCCGGACATTGCCATTGTTACCGGTGGCCACCGGATTATGTCGTCAGCCGTGAAAAAGATGCAAGATAGCGGGGTGGTGACGGTTTTATGGACGATTGATGCGCCGCTATATTTTCAGCCCATAATTGACGTTGCGCCTTGTTACAACCAAATATTTTGCCAGGGAACCGAAGCGATTGAACTGCTCACCAGATCTGGAGTTAGCGGTGCCCAATGGCTGCCGATGGCCTGTGATCCTGACATCCACAAACCGGTTACGCCGTCGGAAAGGGAGCGTGAAGAATACGGTCACGATGTCGTTTTTGTCGGTTCTTATTATTCGAACAGGGCGGAGTTGTTTGAGAAGATAGCAGGATTTGATCTTGCTGTCTGGGGGCCGGGATGGGACAACCTGCCAAAGGATTCTTCTCTTGCGAACAAGATCAAAGGCACCCACACGCCGCCCTCGAAATGGCTGAAGATATACAGTGCCTGTAAAATCGCCCTGGTTATTCACTACCAGAGTCCTCACAATTCCTTTCCCGTGTATCAGGCGAGCCCCCGTATTTTCGAGGCCATGGCCTGCGGGTGTTTTGTCATTTCCGATAGACAAAGGGATGTCTTTTCACTTTTTGAGGACGGGAAGCATCTTGTCGGCTTTGACAATCCCGATGACTTGATTAAGAAGATAAAATACTACCTTGCTCATCCCGAAGAAAGAGAAGAGATTGCCGGGAGAGGGAGGGAGGAAGTCCTTAAACATCACACCTATACGGACAGGCTGGGGAAGCTGATTTCTCTTATCACGCGTGAAGGGCAAAAAATTGATTAATGAAGTTAAAATCCTGCATCTTGTTGAGGATCTCAAAATCGGTGGTCTCGAAATGGTTATCGCCTCCATCGTCCTGGGACTGGATAAAGCAAAATATCAAAGCCAGGTCTGGTGTCTCGCACGGGGGGGAGATGTGGCGACGGAACTTATCGGCAAGGGGGTGACTGTAAGGATTCTGGGGGAACGCAGCTACCATAATCCATTGCGCGTTCTGCATCTGGCAAGGCTTATCAGGGGGGAAAAGTTCAGGATCATTCATACGCACGGTTATTTTGCCGGCACCTTTGGTCGGATGGCTGGGATCATCGCCCGTGTGCCCGTCATTATTGCCCATGTGCACAGCGCTTATCACGAATACGCATTGCGGAATTTATTGATGGAAAACATTCTTTCCCGTTTTTCGGACAGGATTATCTGCGTGAGCAAAGCTGTCCAAAGATTCGTTATTGAGACGGAGAAAATTCGGGATAACAAGACGTGCCTTATCTATAACGCGGCAAATATCTCTCCCTCCCTCCTTGGTGATGAAGCACGCTGCCGTGAAAGAGAACGGCTCGGAATCGATAAGCAGGAAGTGGTAATCACCATCGTGGCATCTCTGACGCCGAACAAGGGACACCTTGTACTGCTTGATGCCTTCGCTCAGGTTGTAAAAAAATATCCCCTTACAAAGTTGCTGGTAGTCGGCGCTGGTCCGCTCATGGAAAAATTACGGGATATCACCAGCCATCTTGGCGTTGCTTCCAAAGTAATCTTTACCGGACAAAGGAGAGACATTGCCTCCCTATTGCAACTGTCGGATATTTCTCTTCTTCCTTCAATTACCAGAGAAGGGCTGGGTATTGCCCTGATAGAGGCCATGGCCACGGGATTGCCGCTCATTGGAACAAAAGTCGGGGGCATACCGGAGGTGATAGAGCATAATGGTAACGGCCTGCTGGTTTCTCCCGGCAATTCCCCTGAATTGGCAGCAGCAATTGGTACTCTGGTGCAGGACGGGGAGATGCGGAAAAGAATGGGGAGGAAGGGTGAAGAAATATATAAAGGAAAATTCACCATGGCAAAGATGATAGGACTTGTTGAAACCCTGTACGATGAGCTCCTGGATAAGAAATTATATGCCCGATGATCGTATAAACATATTATACCTCTCAAGTTTTGGAACCCTTAAATGGGGAGGCCAGAAAAGCCTTTTTTTCCTGGTTACCAATCTGGATAAAGCGGTTTTTCGTCCCTGCGTTGTGCTCCCGACAGATGAAGACTTGGCGCTGAAATTACGGGAACAAAACATTGACGTCGTTGTCCAAACATTGCCCCCGATTATCTCTTTCAATATATTGTCTGGTTTCAATGCCCTTTTCAGTTTGCTGAGATTGATAAAGAAATACCGGATTGACCTCATACATACCGACGGTCCCCGCAATACTTTTTATGCGGGACTGGCGGCAAGATTAAAACGTATCCCCCTTGTCTGGCATATTCGGGCATCAGACCGCGACAGATTCGACCGCATTTTGAACCTTTTCCCCAGGAAAATAATTCTGGTGGCTGATTCTCTCCGTGAGAGGTTTTCCGGGATCGCCTGCGATGACAAATTCATTACAATTTACAATGGTGTGGATCTGACGGAATTTAGAAAAGTAGGACAATCAGACCGTGTAAAAAGATTATTGGGGATTGAAGAAGAGAGTATATTATTGATAGCGGTTTTTGCACGGGTTGACTCGTTTAAGGGACAAAAATATCTCGTTGAAGCCTGCGGAAGAATATTGAGTGTATTACCAACGTTTCATATTGTTTTCGTGGGGGGGATAGAGCAGCAGGAGTATCAGCGAGAATGTCTGGAGTTGGCAGGATCACTTAATATTCAAGAGCGGATTATTTTTACAGGACACAGAACAGAAATAAACGACATGTTAAATGAAATGGATATTGTTGTGTTACCCTCCATATCGGGGGAAGCATTTTCCCGGGCTGTGATAGAGGCTATGGCAGCCGGAAAGCCGGTAATTGCTACCGACGTCGGAGGGGCGGTGGAAGCGGTGGAAGAAGGCATTACCGGTTTTGTTGTGCCGCCGGGAGATTCCAATGCTTTGGCGGAAAAAATTCTGTTACTTAGCCAAAACGGGGATATGAGACGTAAGATGGGGGAGGCGGGACGTATAAGGGCGGAAAAGTTATTCAGCATCGAAGAAAATGTAAGGAAGACGGAACGGCTCTATCGTGAACTCCTGGGGAGATGATTCCGCATGAAACCGGTCAAAACCATTTGCAACCTTTGTGGACAGAGCAGCTTTAAAATCCGTGAAAATGACGAACCGCCTTTCAAAGTTCTGGAATGCCGGAGTTGTGGGTTGGCGTTTGTTCACCCCGTTCCCGATATTGCCGGACTGGCAGTTCATTATGATGAGGATTATTACCGGGACTGGATTTCTGAGCAGAAAAGCAAGCGGATCAGGATGTGGGAGGACAGATTAAAGAAGCTGGAAAAGCATCGGCAGGGAGGCCGTTTGCTGGATGTGGGTTGCGCTGACGGCGCTTTTCTGAAACTTGCGCAAGAGAGGGGATGGGATATAAGCGGAACGGAACACTCTTCATATGCCGCGAAATACGTCAGTGAAGCGCTCGACATCAGCATATTCTGTGGAGAGCTTTTTACCGCCGGATATCCGGATAATTCCTTCGATGTCGTGACCATGTGGCATGTTCTCGAACATGTATCGGACCCCAAACGGTATCTCAAGGAGATCCACCGAATCCTAAAACCTTCCGGATTGCTGGTTCTGGCAGTGCCGAACGTAAATGATTTGATTATGCAGATGGCCTACAGAATTTGTAAATTGAGAAGGTTGAAATTATTTTCCGTAAGCGACCGGGAGATCCATCTTTATCATTTCTCGCCGCGGACTATAAAAGCCTACCTGCAGGAAACAGGTTTTAGTTGTCTGCGGCTGTCACCGGATTACGGGATCGTAGATTTTCCAAAGAAGATGATCAACATGGCTGCGGTAGGGGTTTATTATCTGCTGGGCATAAAAATATTCAACGCTATCGAAGTATACGCGATCAAGAAATAATGAGTACTGTGAAGTGAAAGTAGATGAAGATCCTCCTAAAAACCATTTATCTGAATTTGAGAAACGTTTTTCTGCATATTATAGGACTTTTCTTTTCACAGAGATCATCACCCTCTGACATTGATAGAGTAACAAGAATCCTCTTTATAAGAATAGACAGGATCGGTGATCTCGTTCTTTCCACTCCTGCTTTTAAAGCCATTAAAGAAAAATATCCGGAAGCGGAGCTTACCGTCTTGGCCAGTGCCGCCAACCACTCTCTCCTTGCCGGTAATCCCCATGTGAGCAGGGTGATTATTCATGATTCTTCATCGGGTTGGCGGGGTGTGATAAACACCGTAAAACACTTAAGAGGATTTTGTTTCGACTTGGCAATTGATCCTTTCACAGATTATGAAGTAAAAACTGCCTTGATCGCTTTCGCAAGCGGAGCAAGGGTTAGATTGGGTTACCCTTCTTATGGACGCGAGGTTTATTTTAACCTGAGGGCCCCGACGCCGAAAGCAAATCGGCATTTTGTAGATTTGACGCTGGATGTATTAAGTCCTCTCGGCGTCGAACCCCGTGCGAAAAAACCGGAAATAGTTCTTGCTGAGGAAGAGAGGGCAGATGCGCTAAAATGGCTAGAAGACAAGGGACTGGGCGACAAGCCGCTTATTGCTTTTCATCCCGGTGCAAACTTCGAAAGCCAGAGATGGCCCGTGGCATATTTTGCGGAACTGACTTTTCTTCTGCAGAATGACTGTGCGGTGGATGTGATAATCTTGGGCGGGCCTGGTGATGAACCCATTGTCAGGGAGATGGTATCAAAAGTCGGCAACAGTGTGCCCACGTGGTTTGGGAGTGATTTACGAGAATTTGCCGCTCTCCTTTCTTGTTGTAATATTCTTGTCTGCAATAATTCCGGCCCACTGCATATGGCCACAGCCCTTAATATTGCCACAGTATCCATTATGGGACCAACCACAAAGCACCTGTGGATCCCGCGTGGCGATATTCACAAGGTATTGAGGGTTGATGATTTACCCTGCATAGGTTGTAATCGCGGGCGATGCAAAATGGAGGGACATGATTGTATGCGGCTGATTACTCCCGCCATGGTGTGCGAATCCGTTATGAAAGCCGTGGAAGAACGGCCATAAGGGAAAGGCGATCGGGAGTTTATTTATGAAATAAGGAGTGATAATGAATGACTTTTACAAAAGATGGTTTGAGAGGACATTAAGACATGCTGTCAATACTGTTCATGGTAATTCTCTTGGCAACTACACAGGGGCTTATAACACGTGGAAGCGTCTGGAGAGCATCCGCACACTTTTCCGGGAAGAGATTAGCCGGAGGACCGGAAGACTCCACGGACTGCTTCCGTTTTCCAAGTCCGCGACGGTGGCCTTGAACCACCGGGGCGAATCGGACAATTCCCCGGACGGGACTTCAACCCGTTAGATAAAACAGTTGTTACTGCGTACGCACAGGCCACTATTTCCTGTCGGTTCGGTCAATCGCATGGCAGTTTTATTACGATCGCCTGTCCGGTCGGCAAGACAAGCGGAATTTCCGGTTTTTGCTGAAAATATGCATCAACCGCTTCGCGAGCGCCTGGACACGAGGGGAAACCGTAATCATCAAAGACCATATAGCCACCGGTTAATAATCGAGGATAAACGAACTCACAGCAATCTGAAATTGAACGGTAAATATCAAGATCAACATGGCAGAAAGCGATTCGATCGTTTTCGAGTCCCTGAAACGTTTCGGGGATAAGCCCTTTTCTAAAATCAATATTCGGTGGTATCTGTAAGTTGGATGACTGAACGACCTTGAGGACTTGTTCCAGGGAAGTCTCGGAGAACTGGTTTGCCCCGTGATAGTCCTTGCTTGAATCGGTTTGCGGCATTCCGGTAAAAGTGTCAAATAGACGAAGCCCGGTTTTATTACGACCGAGGTCCTGAAGGATCCGGGCCAGCATTCGGGCTGATCCTCCTTTGTAAACGCCACATTCATACCAGGTGCCTGAAAGGTTAAGGGCCTGCTTTGCCAGCGTGTACAGAACATAACATCTTTCCGGCGATAGCAGCGTGTGCGGTTTCGCCTCTTCATAAAATGCGCGGAACTCGCCATACCCGAGCCATGGTGAAAACAGGGGTTTATAGAAACGAGCATCAGGAATGTTTTTGTGTTTGTGTGACGTGCGGCGCAACTCAAAACCAATGGACGAAAACAGAACTCTGACTAAATTTTTAAGCATGGTTTTCATTATTCACAACTCCTTACCAGCAAGAGAATTTAGTGCAGGGACATGTTTATGATGGCATCAAGCTCTTTTTCGATCATGATGCGTATCGCTTGAAGACGCTCATCTGAGAATGCCTCAAAACGGAGAACCAGAACGGGTTGGGTATTTGATGCCCTGATGAGCCCCCAGCCATCATCAAACAGAATGCGCACGCCGTCGATGGAGATGATATCGTATTTTGGTTGAAAATGCTTCCTGATCTCCTCAACGACCTGAAATTTTATATTGTCGGGACATTCACGCCTGATTTCCGGGGTCGAATAGGTGCGGGGAACGTCTGAAAGGATTTCGCTGATCTTCCTCCCCGTTTGTGAGATGATTTCCAGTAGGCGGGCGGAGGCATAGATAGCGTCATCGTAGCCGAAATACCGGTCGGCAAAGAACAGGTGCCCGCTCATTTCCCCGGCGAGCAGCGCATTTTCCTCTTTCATTTTACCCTTGATCAGGGAGTGGCCGGCCTTCCACATGATCGGGTTTCCCCCGTGGGCACTGATATCGTCATAGAGTTTCTGGGAGCATTTCACTTCCCCGATGATGGTGGCGCCGGGATGCTCATGGAGAATGAACCGTGAGAAGAGAAGCAGGAGCTCGTCGCCCCAGAGGATCTTGCCGCGGTCGGTGATGATGCCGAGGCGGTCCGCGTCGCCATCATAGGCAATGCCCGCATCGGCTTTTTTCTCCACGACGAGGGATTGCAGTTCCGCGAGATTTTCCGGGATGGTGGGGTCGGGGAAGTGGTGGGGAAAACGGCCGTCCGGTTCGCAGTAAATATCCGTCACGCGGCAGCCGAAACGCCGGAAGAGGGGCAGGGCGAACAATCCCCCCACGCCGTTGCCCCCGTCAATCACGATATTCAGATCTTTGCCGATCTTTACATTATTGAACAGATAGTCCTCGTAGGCCTTCGTCACCTCGTTCCTGCTTATCCTTCCGTTGCCGGAGGCGTAATTGCTCTTTTCCATGATTGTTCTTAGTTTCTGGATATCCTCACCGTAGATCGTGTCCGGGCCGATGCAGATTTTAAAGCCGTTGAATTCCGGCGGATTGTGACTTCCCGTTACCATGATGCCTCCACCCGTATGCAGTAATCGTATGGAAAAATAGAGCATGGGGGTGGCGCACAAACCAATGTCGATAACGTCCACGCCGGTTGACCTGATGCCGTCCCCGAGAACTTCCTGATACGTTTCCGAACTCAGACGGCAATCCCGTCCCAAGGTCATGGTTTTTATTCCCGCTCCTGCGGCAAGCGTGCCGATGGCCCGTCCCAGGTCGCGAACGAAATCGGGGGTCAAATCCCTGTCCACGATGCCCCGTACATCGTATTCCCGGAATACTTCGCTGTTCATTGAATGTTCCTCGTCTAATCCGTCGGTATACATAACCGTAGCCGCTCAGTCGTTGCCTTGTCAAGAAGAAAGAGCTAACAACATTAGCACCGGCCACTTAATAGTGAGGAGGAAGAATTTTTTTCACGATCCGTTCCGGGAGAGGCTCGGGCGGCCTGAAGCCGATGACGGTCTTGAGGAAACTCATGATAACAAAGAAGGTAGCGCCCCAGAGAATCTCTTCCTTGCCGTTATGATCCCGGTGTACCAGGCAGGGAGCGCCGTTTGCATCTTCATCCGCTGTGGCCTTACCCTCAGCGCTAACTGCCATGAAACGTCCATAGCTGCTCTCGTCGAGAAAAGCATCCAAGGGTATTTCCACGATCCGCTCCACCTCATAGTTGGGGCGCAAGTTCTGCTCATCCGGCATGAAGGCGACGAGAGGGAATATGGTGCGCCGATACATAATCAGTTCGTATGAGGGAAGCGCGCCCAAATAACGGACATTGAAGGGGTTCAGTCGTATCTCTTCCCATGCCTCGCGGACGGCATTCGTGAGAAAAAGGGATATCAGCCCAAAGGTTTTCCTGCCTTTCTGCAGGGCGAGTTCGCGGGATTTGCCCCGCATGATGGGTAATAACCCCGTGCTTACCAGCGGCATCAGGAGGGAATCGACTGTTCCGTGCAGGATGCCGCCCGGGCAGCTCAAATCGCCCGGCTGGACGACGCGGTTCGATCGCTTGATTAAGACGAAAACAAATTTCCCGTCATCAGCCTCCGGATTGCGGCGCTTCCTTTTGTACCGAAGCAGGAGCAATACACCGGCCGCCAGATGCGGCGGCTCAGATTCCCCGGTTGCCCTGATAGATTTCATCTTCGGGAAGAAATCAATGGGGCATATGGCCAGCATATCTGTGGCCAGCCTCAAAAATTCTTCTTTTCCGTAAGGAAATGTCGGATGCATGAGGAACCTTTTGAACAATACGGCCTTAAACATCTTGCTATTTGATGGACTGCTGAATATGATATACACAATTTTTGTTACCCGTACAAAGACAAAGTTTATGTCAGCTCCTATGAATAAATGTGCAGTAAATTCCCTTTCAACTCCACGCGGTATATTTGCGCTGCTTCTTGTCATGTCGTTGTTGCTGTTTTCTCTTTCAGCGAGGGCAAAAGATTCATTCCCCACCGCGGTCGGCGCGATCAACGATTTTGCCGGCGTGATTAAGCCGGAATATGCGGAGAAAATGGAGATACTGGCCCGCGAGGTGCGTGATAAGACAGGTACTTCCTTGGTCGTGGCCACGGTGAAAACAATCGGCGACAACGACCCTGCAGACTATGCGAACCGTCTTTACCAGGCATGGGGTATCGGGAAGAAGGGGGAAAATAAAGGTGTTCTTATTTTCCTCGCACTGAAGGAACGGAAAGTACGAATTGAGACCGGCTACGGAGTGGAGGGTATCCTTCCGGACGGACGTGTGGGTGAAATTCTTGACAGCTTCGTGTTGCCGTATTTGATAAAGGGCGATTACAGTCAGGGTTTGAGCAATGCCTTGATTGCTGTCTCGGCGGTGGTGGCGGAAGACGCCCGGGTATCTCTCACGGGTCTTCCTCCCGTTAAAAGAGTGGTTCCCGGAAGAGTGGGAAGGCAAGGGGGATTGTTGCCCCTCATAATAGTGTTTGTTGTGATCAGCTTGTTGCTCGGCACTTCCCAGGGAAGGGCGGCGCTGCCGTATATTTTGCTCATGCTGATGGGTGGCAGCGGCAGGGGGGGCGGCGGATTCGGCAGTTTCGGGGGCGGCGGTTTCGGGGGCTTTGGCGGCGGGTCAAGCGGTGGTGGCGGCGCCGGTCGCAATTATTAAAAGGAAGGTGGAAATCATGGGCAGGGTGATTAAGCATCCTCAAGATATTTTTGCAGAAATTACAGCAGATTTAAACAAAGCCTTCGGAAAAGACATGCTTTCCCTGGGACTTTACGGGAGTGGCGCCGATGGTACGTACATCCCCGGGAAATCGGACCTTAACTTTCTCGTGATTCTCACTGATGAGGGAATGAAAGACTTGGAGCGGGCCATGGAAATCGTAA
Organism: uncultured Syntrophales bacterium; assembly: GCA_964614365.1. Classification (GTDB taxonomy): domain Bacteria; phylum Desulfobacterota; class Syntrophia; order Syntrophales; family JACQWR01; genus JACQWR01. The sequence goes on from CAZTLA010000007.1 coordinate 29,926, forward strand.
AGAAATGGCGCAAGCGCCGGGTGGCCACGCCACTTTTTCTTACGAAAAACTACGTGCTGTCGGCGCTTGATTCTTTCCCCGCCGAATTTTACGGAATCAGACGCAACCACATTCTCGTTTACGGCGAAGATTTCGTGTCTGAACTTTCATTCGAGGCCTGTGATCTCAGATTGCAACTCGAACGGGAACTAAAGGCAAAAATACTGCATTTGCGACAGGGCTTTCTGGAAAGTGGAGGAAGAGAGAAGGATTTGAGACACCTGATCAGCATTTCTCTCAAGGCGTTTATCTCTCTCTTCAGAGCTCTCCTGTTTCTCAAATGCTGCGCCGTGCCGGTGGAGAAACGGGATATCATCAGGACCACCGTAAGGTCTTTTCTGCTTGATGAGAGTATCTTTGATAAATGTCTGGATGTCAGTGAAGGTAAGGACCGCTTTTCCAGCGGTGATATATGTTCTCTATTCAAGGCGTATATGGAGGAAATCGACAAGCTGAGTGATTTGGTGGACCGGATGGAATAGGGGAACAGTTTCCCTGTTCAAATTCTCAAACGACAAAAAGGTCTGGAGGTACACATGAGTACGGGGAAAAGAAATTTGATTATCGGGCTTTTGATTTTTCTGGTGATTGCTGTTTCGCTTTATTCATTCTTCAAGGGAAATTACAATACCTTTGTAACTCTGGATGAAGCCGTGAAGGCCTCGTGGGCCCAGGTGGAGAACCAGCTCCAGCGGCGCTACGATCTCATACCCAATCTCGTGGAGACCGTCAAGGGCTATGCCAAGCAGGAAAAGGACGTCCTGATCGAAGTCACGAATGCGCGGGCAAAGGTGGGCGGAGCCGGAACTATACCCGACAAGATCGATGCCAACAACCAACTGACCGGCGCTCTGAGCAGGCTGCTCGTTGTGGTGGAAAAGTATCCCGATCTCAAGTCCAACCAGAATTTTATGCGCCTGCAGGACGAACTGGCGGGGACGGAGAACAGGATCGCCGTGGAAAGAAGAAGGTACAACGAAGCGGTGCAGACTTACAACGTCGCCATCAGGAGCTTCCCGGCAAATCTCCTGGCGGGCATGTCTCGCTTCCGTCCGGCGGCTTTTTTTGAAGTGCCGGCAGCGGCCAAGGCAGCGCCGCAGGTGAAGTTCTGAATCCTCGGAGAGCCCCTATCCGGGGCGGTAAGGCTTCAGGCTCTTTCTCATTTCCCCAGGTAGTCGGCCAGGGCGAGCTCCATGCTGTATTCCGGCTCATATCCGAGTTCGGCGCGCGAGCGGGAGAGGTTCAGAGGCTGCCCATATCGCTTGACGACTTCTCCCGGCTCCGGCGGCACAAGTTCCACGCTGGCGCCGGGGATCGCCTCGCAAATCTTCTGAACAATCTCCCCCGCCGAAAAGAGAATTCCCATGCCTACGTTGAAGGCTCTGTTCTTTACCGCGGAAACGGCGCAGGCCTTTTCAATGGCCTGCGCCACATCCTTCACGTAAACATATTCGTTGGTTCCCAGGAGCGACTCTCTCAGGCGCACCGCTTCTCCCCGTGCAGCCCCGCGTACCAAGTCGTTCATTACGATGCCCACCGTAGACCCTCCCCGGTAGTGACCCTGCCCGAAAACACCGGCGGGCCGTAGGACGATAAGCTCGAAACCGTGAAGATCGGCAAGGGCTCCCAGAAGATTTTCGTTGGCTACCTTAGTGGCGCCGTAAAGTCCGGCGCCGACCAGCGGAGCGTCCTCCGTAATCGGCTTCCGGGCCGACGCATCGCGGTCGTAAACGCCGAAGGTGCTCACGAAGATGAGCCGCTTCACCTTCATGATATGTACGGCCTCGGCCACGTGCATGGTTCCCAGGACGTTTACCGCGATCCCCGTATAGGGTCGCTCCGCAACCTTCTTCCCTATGAGCCCCGCCGTATGAACGACCGTATCGATGCCGTATTTGTCCATTACGGCAAGCAGGGCAGGCAGGTCGCGCAAATCGCCTGCTTCGATCGGCAGTTCTTCCGATTTTCCGACGACTGCGTGGATGTATGCGCGGTCCGGCAGAATGTCATAAAGAGCCACCCGATGCCCTTTTTCGAGAAGCCGCCTGGCTGCGTGGCAGCCGATCAGTCCGGCGCCTGTCACGAGAATGTTCATTGGCTGTCTCCAATTACTGCGCCCCGCCGGTTTGGGGCAGGGCGCAGAGGAATTCACCGCAACTTTGCTGCTTATTCCTTGATCTTGTATTTCTTCAAGTTCACATCCTTGAACTGCACCCGCTCAAAGGCGGATGTTCGGGGGTAGGGTGCGGTTGCATCGACGCCGATCTTGGTTACCAGGCCCCCTTCCACCATGGGATTGAGGATGTGACCCGGCTGATCAGGCAGGGTGATGAAACCCTTCTTGGCGTTGAAACGGGTCGTTATCGCCCAATCCACATCCACGGTATCGTAGATATTCACGTCCGTGTCCACGGCCACAACCCACTGGAGGGACGGGAATGCCTTGAAGGTCTCACGGATCGCCTCATCCTGAATCCCCTCCTTGCTCTTGTCCAGTTGAATGACGGCCTTGTAAAAGCCGCATCCGCCGGGCGGCAGGAAGACCGCCTTGAGATCGGGAACCTTCTGATTCACCGTTACAAAGATCTTCGCCTCGGCGGTGAAGCCGACGGCATTCCATACTTCCTGTCCCGAGAGAACGGAGTGGAAGACGGGATTTTTTTGATGGGTAATCGCTTTGACGCGCATGACCCAGCGTTTATCCTCTTTACCGTAATAGCCGGTCACTTCCGCAAAAGGTGCTTCCGACTCCCTCACGTTGGGAAGAATCTCAGCCTCGATGACGAACTGGGCATCAGCAAAAGCAGGGACAGCAACGGTCTGCGCTTTGATGAAGTCGATCGGTCTGCCTACAATCTGACTGGCAATCGTGGTTTTCCCCGGGCCGGTGCCGGGGAGCGAAGAAACGAGCCAGGGGGCGAGCCCGACGCCGTTGTTGATCGTTACCTCCAAGGGCTTGCCCTTCTTCTCCATGATATCGAGGTATGCCCCCAGATGCCGGCCTGGATCGATCAGGAACGTGAGGCGATCGTTTCCCGTGACCATGATGCGGTGGATGGAGATATTGGGGATGCCGGTCTCCGGGTCATTCACCACCACGACGGAGGAATCGAAATAGGGTCCCCCGTCCTTCAAGGCGTGTATCGGCGCGGGCAGGTCATAGAGATTCACGTTCCTGGTGATGATCGCCTCGTTGGCCGGCCCCTTGTCGAGGATTTTCGATGCAAGCGCCGTTTTGTCTTTTCTCCAGGCGCCGATGGCCGCGCCGATGGCAAAGGGCACTTTTTCCTTCGGGACATTGAAGAGACTTCCTACCGTATCCCGGTTCCACAGGAGACCCATAAACACGGGGAACTTGCTCCCCTTGACCTTTTCAAAAAGAACGCACTTTTTCCCTTCGTACTTTTTGGCGATTGCGGCAAGTTCATGCTTCCCATCCACTTCTGATTTTATCCGGACGAGATTACCCGTCTGTTCCAGATAAGCGATGCACTTTTTGAGGTCAACCAGACGATCTCCCACTTGCTGCGGCGAAGCTGGTTGGGCGGATACGGCCAACGGAATAAATGCCCCCATGATGAAAAAGAAAATCAAAGAAACGGTAAGGGAAAATTTCATAGAACAACTCCTTTCTTGGTTTATTGCGTTTGTTTCATCTGCAATGGATCTCGCGGGAAGAACCGTTCATCGCGTTTAATTATTACTCCGGCAAATATACATATCAAACGTTGTCATTCCGGACTCGATCCGGAATCCATGTTCTAATTGACTCACATTTGCAGGTCGTCAAGGAACTCCGATGCCGGATCGACGCCCGTCACGAGCAGGTGATCGCGCGCCCGGGTACAGGCGACATAAAGCAGATGGCGTTCCGTATTGTAGACTTCTTCCAAGTCCGTATCGTCAGTTGCCGTCTCGATCCGTTCCTGCAGGGGGATAACCTCATCGTCGCAGGCCATCACGGAAACGGCGCGGAACTCCAGGCCTTTCGCCAAGTGCATTGTGCTGATCGAAACGTGCCCGCCCGTTGTTTCGACCTTTTCATCGAGCACCTTGGCACGCAGTCCGGCCGACTCGACGGCCGCTTGCCCGCGGTTAAGTTCGGCAGCAGAGCGCACAAAAACACCCATTTCATGGGGCATCACGCCCTCGCTTGTGCGCTCGGCAAGCCATTTGCCGACCGCTTCGCTTTCCTCCTCCCTCGTGTCGAAAACCATGA